>DAOUVF010000003.1 GCA_030667765.1 Bacteroides sp. | reverse complement strand
TCCGCGAATTACCTTCCTTTTCATCACATGACTATCCTTCTCTGTTGCATTGTATTTGTAATCCGGGTTCAGATCATGCTGGAAGAAATAAGCAGATTCATCATAGGCATTGGCACACCACTCGCCAACGTTGCCGGCCATATCATAAAGACCGTACTCATTGGGTTCATAGAAACCAACCGAAGTTGTTGTAACCCCGCCGTCAACTGCATAGTTTCCCCTAAGGGGCTTGAAGTTTGCGAGGTAGCATCCTTCACGGTTACGTGTATACAGTCCTCCCCAGGGGTACATGGAATTATCCAGTCCACCACGTGCGGCATATTCCCATTCAGACTCCAGGGGCAGGCGGTAATCCTGAACATAAGCATCACCATCCTGGCTCAGGGCATTGTTCAGCAACTGGGTCCTCCAGGTACAAAATGCGGCTGCCTGTTTCCAGGTTACCCCTACTACAGGGTAATTGTCAAAAGAAGGATGCCAGAAATACATATTTGCCATTGGCTCGTTATAGGAATAGGTAAAATCCCTGATCCAACAAAGGGTGTCAGGATAAACATTGACCACGTCCTTGAGGATGAATGCACCGCGGTTATCAATGGGTTGCTCATTTCCCTCGGGATCGATAATGCTACCGGTGTATTGACCTGGTTCCTGGTCGAGATCACTGATATCTTCCAGGTATGCATTCTTATATTTATTCCGATGCCTGGCGGCCTGCTGAAGGTCAATCCAGAAATACCTGTAATTCAGTTTATGAACATTGATTTCTTTGCGGCCGAAGAACCTGTCCTCCACACTGTAATAGAGCATGTCCATGGCCTGAATGGCATCTTCATTGTCATTCAGCCTTTTCATGTCAAGCTTGCTGTCCCAGTTCAAGTGGTAGGCACGACCGAAAATGTCCTCTTCATAGTCATTTCCCATTCCATCCACGGAGATCCTGTAATCCTCCTCCAGTACTTCACCTAGAACTTCCCTAAGGAGAGAATCCCGTACCCACATCACAAATTGCCTGTATTCATTATTGGTGATTTCCGTCTCATCCATCCAAAAAGGTTCAGTTGTGATCGTTTTAGAAAAATGGTTTTGTGCGAACGGAACATCCTGATCGCTGGGCCCAACATTATAGCTTCCCTGTGGAACAAATTGCATCCCAAACGGATCCGGCTCGAAATATTTCTTCCTGCCAGGTACTCCTGTGAGTTCTCCGCTATAGTATTTCCCACAACTGCTAAACATAGCCACTAATAGGCCAAACGCAAGTAACTTTTTCATAGCTTATCAGGTGTTATAGTACTTTAATTATTATTCAAGTTTTAAAATTTCTACAAAAACCGGATACTCCTGTATTTTTGAGGAGTCTTATCCGTACTCAGGCTAAAACAATAGCCCAATGTAAATTCATGTGAACCGTCACTATATTTACCAATAGATGATGTTGTAAAATCATATGAGTATCCAACCCTGAGACCGTTAAACAATTCAAATCCGATAATCCCTGAGAGGGCATCTCCGGGTCTATAAGAAACGCCTCCCCAAAACCTTTTATTGTACCTTACCAGTCCACTTACATCAAAAGAATTTGATATGCCATCAGACTTGAAAAAGGCTGATGGCATGATCTCAAACAGGGGGTTGGGAAGCTGGAACCTGTAACCGGCTACGGCATAATAATGCCTAGCCAGGAAAGGGGTTGCCTGCTCGTATTTGATCTGGGGCTGATTCAAGTGTGTTGTTGAGATACCAAAGTAAAGGTTGTCGGTACTGTAAAACAGTCCGAATCCCATATCAAAGGCAATGGTGCTCTCGCTCTCCATAGGGATGGATGGATCCTGGTCTGGTCCTACCATATCCTCAATGCCATCGGGGATATACCACGTGGCTTCCAACGCCTTATTATATAAACCAAGGTTTACGCCGATGCCAAGTGTTCCTGGTCCGATGGATACACGAGCTGCATATGCTCCTGAGATGGCAAGGTCTTTATTAAATGCGAGGTTATCGCTGAGAATGGACAGACCCACTCCACTGCTGAACCCAAATGGTTTAACCGCAGCATTGGCATTGAAGAAGGAATATGATGGGGCGCCATCAAATCCAACCCATTGCTGCCTGTTCACACCGGAGATACAAATTTTATCATGACTGCCTGTATAACCTGGGTTAAAGGCCGCCATGTTAAACATGTACTGGCTAAATTGAGGATCCTGTTGTGAGTACGAAATCATGGTCATCAAACTCATTAATAATATGCCAAATCCTTTTTTCATATCTGTTTGAAAACCAGAGCGTTATAATGTTTTTTTGCGCTCTTTGAAATTAGGTAAAGTAAGTAAAAATATTGCTTTCAAACAAACCGTATTAACAAAAAACTGTTAATAACTACAGGGGTTTGACAAGCTTTTATACCTCATTTTCTAAATAAGGTTACGGTGATCAGGCTAAAATATTGTCTGAATTGGGATTAAAATATAGTGGCCGGGGTGCGAATCATCAATTCAGTTTCTGGAAAGCATTCAACCAGCGGTCTGGAATTTCATGGTTACATGCCTGCTGATAATCATCATGTGAACATGATATCAATACATGCCTGCTTCTGCTTTTCTGTAGTACCGGGACTTCAAACCACCATCTGTCAGTTTCCAGGCTTTTATAAAAGATGATGTCATTGTCCATATCATTCAGGCTAACGATGAACTTCTTAAATGAATCGGGGGAAGCATGTGGATTCTCTTCAATCCGCTGTGAGACACCATCCATGAAATACCATAAAAGCTGAGCGGCAAGATGGGTGGATTGTTCCCCAAGGTCGGCCACCGGAAGGATGTTAAAAACTCCGAAAGTCTTCATGCTATTGCTCAATCCAGCGAAACGGCTGATTTGACAGATTTCCTCACCGGTGAATCCATTGGGAGAAGGTTTGATACAGCCAGGTGAATCTGCCTGGCGGATGGCGTTCATATCAAGGCTTAAAAATGCCGCATCCCTCAAATAGGGTTCTGCTTTTCCAGGATCCTGCCGGTATTCTCCCAGGCGGATTGAATTATGGAAATTATCCCGGAGGAAATCCAGGTCGCCATGATCAACGAAATAGGTCTGATGCCCGATATTGGTATATGAAAACAAAAGCTCTTTTTTCCTGGAAAGAATGGGTATAAGATAGGATTCAGGTTTGATCTCATCGGCAATAACACCCATATCCAGCCGGGAGTCAACGGTAGCAAAAGAAAATTTCCTTTCCATCTTCTCGTAGGCAAGGTAGATCCCATAAGTAAGATCCTGGCTGCCTCCCATACATATAGTGATCAGTTTGTGTGAAGACATTTCGAGAATAACATCCTGGAGGGCAAAATAGGTATCCTGTTTGGTGTTACCAATTTTCAGGTTTCCAAGGTCGATGATCTTCAGGGAAGGATTTACCCTGAATAGCTGGTACAGCTGGTGGCGTATCAGATCCGGTGCCATGGCCGAACCCGACAGAGTTGCGCCACGGTCTTCCGGGACCCCCATCAATGCCAGTCCAAATTCCTCCAGCCGGGCAATGGGTGAATCAGGGGTATGTATATTTATGTTGCGACAGAAGATTGCCTTGTCCGACAGATGGTCATTGATTGGGCTTTCAAGGCTGACAGGATCAAAATAATCATTCAGGTTCATTCGCCATGATGGGTTTAGGTCTTTTTCTTTTTAGCTTCTCTTGCTTTTTCTATAATCCGGAGGCATTCTTCAAAGCTTAATTCCTCCGTTTTCTTGTTTTTAGGGATCCTGAAGTTTTCTTTATCCAGGTTGATGTAAGGTCCCCACCTTCCATTGAGTATCTGCAGGCCCGGATTCTCATCAAACTTCCGGATGATTTTATTTTTGTCCTGTTCCCTTTTATTGTGGATAAGCTCAATGGCTCTATCAAGGGTGATATTGAAAGGATCATCACTTTTCCCGAGGGAGTAGAACTTGTTTGAATGCCGTGCATATGGTCCGAACTTTCCTACCCCTATCGTTACCTCTTCGTCTTCGAACTGACCGATGACACGTGGCAGTTTGAAGAGTGAAAGGGCCTCTTCCAGGGTGATGGTTTTAATACTCTGGTTCTTCAACAAGCCTGCAAAACGTGGCTTCTCTTCCTCGCTTGCCTCACCGATCTGTACCATGGGACCGAACCTGCCCACCCTGACACTCACCTGCCGGCCTGATTCCGGGTCTTTGCCCAGGATCCTTTCTCCGGTTGGTTTCTTGCTGTTCTGGGTGGTCTGGACCACCTGTTCATGGAATCCGGGATAAAAGCTGCTGATCATCTGAGTCCATTCCATCTCACCATCCGCGATTTTATCGAATTCCTTTTCTATGTTGGCAGTGAAATTATAATCGAGGATATTACTGAAATAATCTACCAGGAAATCGTTTACAAGTCCGCCGATATCCGTCGGGAATAACTTGGCTTTCTCTTTACCGATAACTTCAGATTTGCGCTCATCTTTGAGCTGATCACCTGCCAGGGTCAATACCATATAATTCCTTTCACTCCCTGTCCTGTCCCCCTTTTCTACATAGCCCCGGTTCTGAATGGTGGATATGGTTGGTGCATAAGTCGAGGGACGTCCAATACCGAGTTCTTCCAGTTTTTTCACCAAACTTGCCTCTGTGTACCTGGCAGGAGATTGGGTAAATCGTTCTGTGGCATCCATCTGAATCAGATGCAAGGGGTCCTTTTCCCTGATGGGAGGCAACAATCCCCTGGGTTTCTCATCTGCTTCTTCATCGCTTGATTCCATATAGACTTTAAAGAAACCGTCGAATCGGATGACTTCCCCGGTGGCTGCCAGGTGATCAGAACGAGTGGAAATACTTATCCTGGCAGTGGTCCTCTCGAGTTGTGCCTCACTCATCTGCGAAGCAATGGTCCTTTTCCAGATCAATTCGTACAATCGTTGTTCCTGCCTTTTACCCTCAATGTTTTTCTGTTCGAGGTAGGTCGGTCGGATGGCTTCATGTGCTTCCTGGGCACCCTTACTCTTGGTGGAGAAATTCCTGGTACGGGAATATTCCTTCCCAAATTCTTTTTCAATTACATCACGTGCTCCGGCAAGTGCTGATTTTGACAGGTTTACTGAATCCGTCCTCATGTATGTGATTTTACCGCTTTCATATAAACGCTGGGCCACACTCATGGTCTGGGCAACCGAAAATCCAAGTTTCCTGCTGGCCTCCTGCTGGAGGGTGGAAGTGGTGAATGGAGGGGCTGGTGATTTTTTTGCAGGTTTCCTGGTCACATCCAGCACGTGGTATCCGGCACCCCGGCAACTTTCAAGGAACTCTTTGGCTGAAGCCTTGTCCTTCAGCTTTGCAGGCAACTCTGCCTGGAACTTATGTGTTTTATCGCTACTATCCTTGAATTCAAATTGGGCCACAACCCTGAAAAAAGAATTGGATTGAAAGTCATCAATTGTATTTTCTCGTTCGACGATCAGGCGGACGGCCACCGACTGCACCCGCCCGGCTGAAAGGGACGGTTTAACCTTTCTCCAGAGCAAGGGGGAAAGTTCAAATCCCACCAGGCGGTCCAGGATCCTTCGGGCCTGCTGGGCATTGACCAGGTTCTGATTGATATCCCGCGGATTTTCGATAGCTTCATTGATGGCGTTCTTGGTGATCTCATGGAATACGATCCTTCTGGTTTTCTCCGGATCGAGATTGAGTACTTCAGTAAGGTGCCAGGCAATGGCTTCTCCTTCCCGGTCCTCATCGGAAGCAAGCCAGATAGTGGAGGCCTTTTTAGCCGATGCCTTCAGATCTGCCACTATTTTTTTCTTATCCTCGGGGATAATATATTCAGGCAGATAATTATTTTCTATATCAACGCCATAATTTTCTTTTGAAAGGTCCCTGATGTGACCAAAACTTGATAGTACCCTGAAACCCTCTCCCAGGAAATTGCCAATGGTTTTAGCCTTGGCAGGTGACTCTACAATGACCAGATTCTCTTCCATCTAAATGCCCATCCGTTTGGTTAAAAACACCACAAAGAAAAACAAATCGAGAGCTATCTTCAAAATTTTAATTCAAATTATTGTTATTTTAGCCGCAAAATTGGCCGGCATGTCAACAAATCTGCAGGATTGGAAAAAATACCTGATCATCTTCTGGTCGTTGTTTTCAATCCCTTTTCTGGTAATGATACTTCTTTTTATTCTACTTTCAAGCGGTAAGCTGGGATATGTCCCGACCTTTGAAGACCTGGAAAACCCGAAAAACAATCTTGCTTCCGAGGTTTATTCAGCAGACGGAGTACTGTTGGGTAAGTTTTACCTGGAAAACCGGACCTATGTGAATTTCGATGAATTGTCCACCAACCTGGTAAATGCCCTGATAGCCACAGAGGATATACGGTTTCACAGGCATTCCGGAGTTGATGCCAGGGGCACGGCAAGGGTGTTTGTCCGATCCATTTTACTGGGACAAAACACAGGAGGTGGGAGCACCATCACCCAGCAGCTAGCCAAAAACCTCTATCCCCGCGATACTACCTATTATCGCTGGAAATTCAGGAGAACGCTCAAACTGGGTGTGTCAAAATTCAAGGAGTGGAACACCGCGGCCAAGCTGGAACGGAATTATACCAAGAACGAGATCATTGTAATGTACCTGAATACGATACCTTACGGTCACAATACCTACGGTATTAAATCAGCCAGCAAGGTTTTCTTTGATACTTCACCCGATTCACTCTCGGTGGAGCAATCCGCTGTCCTTGTGGGTCTTTTAAAAGCTCCCACCCGGTATAGTCCGGTAAAAAATCCTGAACGGTCACTGTTCCGAAGAAACATTGTGCTGGGCCAGATGCGGAAATATGACTTCCTGTCGGATGAGGAATTTGATTCACTCCTGGTAGCGCCCATAGGATTGAATTACCGGGTGCAGGATCATAACGTGGGATTGGCAACATACCTGCGTCAGCACCTGGATAAGATCATGAGAAAAAAATACCCGGAGCGCAAAAATTATTTTCTCTACAGCCAGTTCCAGAAAGATTCCATTGAATGGATGGTGAACCCGCTCTTCGGCTGGGCTCATAAGAATCCGAAACCGGACGGATCACCATATAATATATACAGGGATGGCCTAAGGATCTATACCACTATAGACAGCAAATACCAGCAGTTTGCTGAAGAAGCGGTCCAGGAACACCTTTCGGGTTTCCTGCAGGATGAATTCTTCAAAGAAAAGGAAAGATCACGGACAGCCCCCTACTCCAAGGATGTTGAACCTGAACAGGTGCAGAGCATGATCAACCGTTCGATGCGGAATTCAGTAAGGTACCGCCGCCTGCGTAATGCCGGGATTTCCATGGATTCCATCAAGCGGGTATTCAACACAACGATTGACATGACCGTCTTTACCTGGCATGGGGAACGTGATACTCTCTTAAGCCCAATGGATTCAATAATACATTATAAATATTACCTCCGTGCAGCCATGATGGCCATGGATCCGAAAACCGGGTATGTAAGGGCATATGTAGGCGGACCCAATTTCAAGTATTTTAAATACGACCACATATCCATGGGAGGAAGACAGGCAGGTTCGACCTTCAAACCATTTTTATACACCCTTGCCATGCAGGAGGGATATACCCCATGCTACAAGGTGCCCAATGTACCCCAGACTTTTATGGACCAGGATTCAACCTGGACCCCCAGAAGTGGTAGCAAGCGATATGAAGGAAGGATGGTGACGCTTAAATGGGGACTGGCAAACTCGGTGAACAATATTTCTGCCTGGCTGATAAAACAATTCCCCCCCCAGACCATCGTGGACGATGTTATCAAGAAAATGGGGGTTAAGAGTTTTATCATGCCTGTGAATTCACTCATATTCGGGACCTCTGATGTCTCGCTGTATGAGATGGTGGGGGCTTACAGCACCTATGCCAATAAAGGGGTCTACATTGAGCCCATTTTTGTCACCAGGATAGAGGACAAAAATGGCAATGTACTGACTACATTCCAACCCAAACAAAGTGAAGCCATATCTGAAAATACAGCCTACCTGATGCTAAGCTTGCTGAAGGGAGTGGTGGACAGGGGAACTGCTACCCGGCGGATCCGACATGTATATGAACTGACCTCTGAAATGGGAGGCAAAACGGGTACTACCCAGAATCATTCCGACGGATGGTATATGGGCCTGACCCCGAATCTTGTCGGGGGCGTATGGGTAGGTGGAGATGACCGGTCCATTCATTTTGATAACATGAGCCTGGGTCAGGGAGCAAGTATGGCCCTTCCCATTTACGGCCTCTTTATGCAGAAGGTATATTCAGACAGTACCCGGGGCGTCCTGGTGACTGACGCTTTTGAGAAACCACCGAATTTCAACCTTGTGATTGATTGCCCGGAAGATATAGCCGGAGCAGTAAATACCTCCGATGTTGAGCTCTGGGAGGAGGATTTCCAGAGGCCCTGACAGCCGTTCAATGGCATTGTAAGTCCCAGGTAAAGAGGGTTAACATGGGACAGGAAGGGAGGATCAATCCAGTATAGAGTCCATTAATTCCCGGGTGTAATCCGTCTCCGGATTAAGGAACAGGTCCCTGGATGAACCCTGTTCCACCAGCATCCCGTCTTTCATTACCATGATCCTGTCGGCCATATATTTTACCACGGCTAGATCATGAGATATAAACAAGTAGGTAAGGTTTAGTTTTTCTTTCAGATCGTTTAACAGGTTCAATATCTGTGCCTGTACAGAAACGTCGAGGGAGGATACTGATTCATCACAGATGATCAGCTCCGGTCCCGCAGCAAGGGCTCTCGCCAAACCGATCCGTTGCCGCTGGCCACCTGAGAACTCATGAGGGTAGCGGTTGAAAAACCCGCCTGGGAGTCCCACATCATCAAGCAATACCAGTGCAGCTTCCTGTCTTTGCTTCCTGCTGGAATGGATGCCATGTACCTGCATGACCTCCATGATTGAGGAACCTATTTTCAGAGTAGGGTTGAGGGAGGAAAAAGGATCCTGGAAAACGAACTGGACTTTCCGCCGGTATTCAATTAATTGCCTGCCTCGCAATTGTGTCACAGATTCACCCCTGTACTGTATTTCTCCTTTCCTGGACCGGATCAATCCTATGAGGGTACGGCCTAGTGTAGATTTTCCACATCCTGACTCCCCAATGAGTCCGAGTGTTTCCCCCTGGCAAACATGAAAACTGACATTGTCAACTGCCTCCAGGCTACGTAATGGTTTACCAAAAAAACTTTTTTTCAATACATACCTGGTATGAAGGTCACTGACCTTTAGAAGGGGGATTTCTTCCTGCTGAGGTTCCTGTGGCCTGGCTGTACCGGTACCGGTTTTATCAGCGGGCTGCCCCTGTTCAGTCTTTCCTGGATCAGGCTCCTCAGCATCGGGGCCTGGCGAAAGAAAATCTGCCAGGGTAGGGAGGCGGCCGGGTTTTGATTCCAGCATCGGCCGGCAGGAGATGAGTCCCCTGGTATACGGATGCTGAGGATCATCGAAAAGATCATCCACCCTGCCGGATTCGACCAGCTTCCCCTGGTACATCACCAGAACATTGTCACATATCTGTCGGATCACTCCCAGGTCATGGGAAATAAATAACATGCTCATGCCCCTGTTCCTGCGGATCTCATCCAGCAGATCAAGGATCTTTTTCTGAACGGTTACATCCAGCGCAGTGGTGGGCTCATCGGCGATCAATAGGGAAGGATTTCCGGCCAGAGCCATGGCGATCATGATCCGTTGTCTTTGTCCCCCGCTCAGTTGATGGGGATATTTATTGTAAAATGCCTTATCGGCGGGTAGTTGGACCTCTTTCAGTAATTGCAGGGTCTGGCTCGCAGCCCTTTTGGGGGATTCTCCCAAATGAAGGCTGACAGCCTCCCGGATCTGCCATCCACAACGCAGGGAAGGATTCAGGCTGGTCATAGGTTCCTGGAAGATCATGGATATTTGTCTCCCACGTATCCGCTGGATTTCCTTTTCATCCAACCTGGCCAGATCCACATCCAGGTCCATGGATCCATGCCAGCGAATTTGTCCATCGCTTATATACATCCGGGGTGGGAGTAATTTTAACAGGGACAGGGCCGTGATGGTCTTCCCGGAACCTGATTCACCGACTATACCTATGGATACACCCGGCTCCAGTGAAAAGGAAATATCACGGACGATAATGTGGGAACTGCTTTCCTCCTTGAGTTTTATGGTAAGGTTGTTTACCGAACAGATCATGACTTCAATTTCCGGATGATCACTTTATTTCCTTCCAGTAGAGGTTTCCAGCCTTTATTCAGGCATCTCCTTGCATACCGGAAGTACAACCTGGAACGTATGGATGCCGTCTGGGTATCACGGGTTTCCTTGAATTCACCCGTAAATTCATATGTGTCTGAATGAACATGGTTCTCATGATATAACCGTATGATCTCGATAATTGTGGATATGATACGGAAGATCTCTCCGCGGTTTGTCTCGGAATATTCGTCCTCGAATTCCTCACTCAGGACACTGAAGTTAATTATGTTCCCAAGGTAATTGTCACGTTTTTTTCCAAATCTTACCTGGTATTGTAATCCGCTCTCCGTAGTAAAATAATAGGTATCCCCACTCTTAATCTCCGGAACTATTATGGGGTAAGGTTCAAAGATTGGTTCATAGTCCCCGTGCAGCAGAAGATCCGGGCTCATGATCGGGTTCCTTGTTTAAATACTTGTTTGAAAACTTCTTCCACCTTACCAGTAAATTTTATTCCTATCTTATATTTTGAGATATCCAGGCCTTTCCGGTTGTATTTGGAAACAAAGATATGCTGAAATCCAAGCTTCTCAGCTTCAGTAATTCTTTGGTCTATTCTGCTGACCGGCCTGACCTCTCCCGACAGTCCCACTTCCGCTGCAAAACATGTATCCTTTTGAAGGGGAATTTCCAGGCTTGAAGAAAGGACAGAGACGATGACACCCAGGTCTATGGCCGGGTCATCCACCCTGATACCACCAGCAATGTTCAGGAATACATCTTTTACTCCCAGCCTGAAGCCGGCACGTTTTTCAAGGACCGCCAGCAACATGTTTAACCGCCGGGTATCAAAACCGGTACAGGACCGCTGGGGTGTCCCGTAGACGGCTGAGCTGACCAGTGCCTGGACTTCGATGAGGATGGGCCTGTTTCCATTGAGGGTGGCGGAAATGGAGACACCGCTCATCGGTTCATCACGGTGTGACAATAGAATTTCGGAGGGATTCAGGATCTGTTTCAATCCCGTACCCGTCATCTCAAAGATGCCCAGCTCTGAGGTGGCCCCGAACCTGTTTTTGGAGGCACGCAGGATCCTGTAAGCATAATGCTGTTCCCCTTCAAATTGCAGGACCACATCCACGATGTGCTCCAGTACTTTTGGACCGGCCAGATGGCCTTCTTTGTTGATATGTCCGATCAGGATAACCGGGATCCCCTTGTCCTTGGTGTACTGAAGGATACGTGAAGTACTCTCACGTATCTGGGTTACTGTCCCCGGCGAAGACTCTACCTGATCGGTGTAGATGGTCTGGATGGAATCTATGATGATCAGCTCGGGCTCAGCATGAGCAATCTGGATGAGGATGTTTTCCAGGTAGGTGTCGTTCAGAACCAGACAGTTTTCATGCCCTTTACCGATCCGGTCAGCCCTTAACCTGATCTGCTCGGGGCTCTCTTCCCCGGACAGGTAAAGTACTTTTTTATCCTTGAGCAGCAAGGCGATTTGCAAAGCCAGGGTAGATTTTCCTATGCCCGGTTCACCCCCGATCAGAACCATGGACCCGGGAACAAGTCCACCGCCAAGCAAACGGTCAAATTCCTGAAGTCCCGTTTTCATCCGTTCCCGGCTGACCGGGCGGATCTCGGTAATGGCTTGCAGCTTTGAATCAGTTTTAAAGGTACTTTTTTGCCTGGGACCGGTCCCCTGGATGATCTCTTCGGTATAGGTATTCCATTCACCACAGGCCGGACAGCGCCCAATCCATTTGGCAGATTGTGCCCCGCATTGCTGGCATACATATTCTGTTTTCTGCTTACCCATTTTGGGGGTCTCCGATGGGATTTTATTTATTGGCCTGGTCCTGGATTTTCTTATAGATATCTGTCGTTGAATATCCTTCCACTAGTGGAATTATTTTCACCTTCCCTCCTGTTTCCATAAGAGCCCTGTACTCAGGGAGTTCCTCAAAATTTTGATAGTCCCCGCCTTTTACCCAGTAATCGGGGCGAATCACCCTGATGAGATCCGAAGGGGTATCCTCGTCGAACAGTACCACATAATCAACAATTTCAAAAGAAGCCATTGTCAATGCCCTGGATCTCTCATCAACTGCAGGCCGGGATTCACCTTTCAGGCGGTGGACTGATTCATCGCTGTTCAAACCGACAACAAAAATATCCCCAAGGTCGCAGGCGCTGGCCAGGTATTCAATATGCCCCCTGTGCAGGATATCAAAACAGCCATTGGTGAAAATGATTTTTTCACCCTCTTTCCTTTTCTTTTCAAGGATGCTGCCCAGGGTTTCCCTCGAAACGATCTTGGATCTTATCGTATCAATTGATTTCATTTTCCGGTACCTGTTTAGGGGAGACCTGAAGTTTTGATCTCTTGCGCTGAACTGCAAAAAGTAACATGAAGGAAATCGTACCCAGCACGATAAGCATAATCATCTGTGATCCATGGCTGAGGGTGGCATAAGTTAAACCTGCTTCCCGGGGTATTTTATAGAGGGTAAAGCCAAGGGTCACCATATAATGATAGGCGCCTATGCCTCCCTGGACAGGGACAACCCATCCCAGGGTTCCAACCGCCAGCAGGAAAAGTGCATCAATCAGTTTCAGCTGGGAGGTCTCGGGCAACGCAAAAAAAGCTGCATAAGTAATCAGCCAGTAACAGGCCCAGATCAGGAGGGAATGAAATATAAAGCTCCACCTTCTTTTAAGTTTGTAAATAGTTTTTAATCCGTCCAGGATTCCCCTGATGAATGACTTGATCTTCTGAATCACCAGGATCTCTGATAACCTTGCCCGAAACAGGAAATACACAATTACAATGATCACGGGCAGGCTTATGATTATAAGCAGCAGTATCCAGGTGCTTCCAAGTGATTCATTTACCTTTTCAACCAGGGGGGTGTAGATATTATTTTTGATAAAATTCCCGAAATAATCAAAACGTCCTATGATCAATATCAGCAACAGGATGACGAGAATTGCCAGATCGATGACCCTTTCTACAATGACTGTACCGAATAACTTGTCGACAGGTATCTTCTCAGCTTTTGACAGGGACCCGCAACGGGTAATTTCTCCCAGCCGGGGGAAGGCAAAATTTGCCAGGTAACCCGTATTTACTGAATAAAAACTATTCCAGAAAGAAACTTTATGGCCTAATGGCTCAATCATTATCATCCAGCGATAGCTTCTGCTTAACAGGGAGATAAATCCGATAAGCAGATACAGGAATACATAGCCGTACCGTGCATTGGCAAAACTGTTACGGAGTTCACCTGCATCCACACCCCTGAATGCAAAGTACAACAGTACCAGTGCAATGGTAAGGAACAGAAGGAAACGCAGGATTTTGAAAATCTTTTTTTTCAAGAAGGGTTTTTACTTGACAGGTTTATTGGTAGCGGTGTCAGGGAATATGATGGTCGGTTCGAAGGTTTTCGCCTCTTCAAAGTCCAATGAAGCATATGAGATAATAATTATGATATCACCTACGGCTACTTTACGTGCAGCAGGGCCATTCATACAAATAATGCCCGATCCCCTTTCTCCCGTAATTACATAAGTTTCAAGACGTTCCCCATTGTTTACATTAACCACCTGTACCTTCTCATTGGCTATGATATTGGCGGCGTCCATCAGGTCTTCATCAATGGTGATACTGCCCACGTAATGGAGAACTGCCTCCGTTACGGTGACCATGTGGATCTTCGATTTGACAACCTCGATATTCATATCGCGGCAAAGTTAAGAAGAAATATTAATATTATCTATTAATCTAACCTTCCCGATTTGTGCAGCTATACATCCTATCTTAGCGCCAGCTTCAGACCAGTCACTGACCTGTTGCAAATTCTCCCTGTCTACGATCTTAAAATATTCAACTTCCACCAGCGGATGCTTGTTGAGCAGGTGTATGATCTTTTCCTGAAGCTTGTCCACAGGCAGTGTTCCAGCCAGGTCCCGTGCCCGGAAAAGGGCTTTTGAAACACCAGTGGCAGCAGTGCGTTGCCCGGCTGTAAGGAGTTTGTTTCGGGAACTCATTGCCAATCCATCCGCCTCCCTGATTATCGGACAAGCAATGATCTCCACGGGGATGTCCAGCTGCCTGACCAATGCCCTGATAACAGCAAGCTGTTGAAAGTCCTTTTCGCCAAAATATGCCCTGTCGGGACGAATGATATCAAAGAGCTTGCTGACCACCTGGGCGACCCCATTAAAATGACCAGGCCGGTGCAGTCCTTCCATGGTTTTATCCAATCCCCCGAAATCAAACACCCGGGTATCCGGTTCCGGATAGATTTCCGATGATCCGGGTGCAAATACCAGGTCAATTGGGAAGGATGCCATGGTCTCCAGGTCTGTTTCCAGGTTTCTGGGATAATGATCAAAATCATGCTTCTCATTAAACTGGGTTGGATTCACGAATATGCTTACAGCTGTGAATTGATTTTCATTGACTGAACGGCGGATCAGTGACATATGTCCCTCATGCAGTGCCCCCATAGTTGGGATAAATCCCAGAGAACCTTCTTCCTGCCAGAGAGATTTTAGCTGTTTTCCGGCTTCCTGGACGGTTAGTACGGGCACCATCACGGATTGAGTTTTTACAAAGATAGAGATTTCCCTGTTCAAACCACAGTGTTAATAACCTGTGCATAAGTGCCAGGAATGAAGATTTTTTAGTAATTTTGTGGGGCGTTTTCATTCGAACTTATGAAACAAGCCAAAATATTATTCATCTCTCAAGAAATCACTCCATACCTTCCCGAATCAGAAATGTCGAAGATTGGGAGATACCTCCCACAGGGAATCCAGGAAAAAGGAAGGGAAATCCGGACGTTCATGCCAAAGTACGGTTCTATCAATGAGCGAAGGAATCAATTGCATGAAGTGATCAGGCTTTCCGGGATGAATCTTATTATTGATGATACGGATCATCCGCTGATCATCAAGGTGGCTTCCATTCAGTCGGCACGAATGCAGGTATATTTTATTGATAATGAAGATTACTTTCATTATAAATCTGTGTTGGCTGATGAGAACGGGGATTCCTTTCAGGACAACGATGAAAGAGCCATCTTTTTTGCCAGGGGTGTGCTGGAAACAGTCAGGAAACTTCGCTGGTCTCCGGATGTTGTACATTGCCATGGTTGGATCACAGCTCTGGTACCACTGTACCTGAAGCGGTCCTTTGTGGATGACCCCCTCTATAATAATTCAAAGATTGTTTATTCTGTTTATAATGATGATTTCAATAAGCCTTTGGATAAGGATTTCAAGGTTAAACTGAAAATTGATGGGATTAAGGATGATGATGTCACTGGTTTGACAACCCCCAGTTTTGAAAATCTGACCAAGATGGCTATTGAATTATCTGATGCAGTAATTATCGGCAGTAATGAGATCAATAAATCTATCCATAAATATATCAATTCCCTTAAGAAACCCGTTCTTGAATACAAGCCAGAGGAGGAGTACATAGATGCCTACTCGGACTTCTATGATGAAATATTAATGCAAAAGGTTAATGAGGACTGAGTTTCTTCCCAATTTTATTTTTGGTTTGGTGTTTTTCATGCTTTTGAGCGGGTGTGAAACGAAACCAGATTATATAGGCAGCGATCTACTCCCCAGCGGGGATAATTTTACTATATCTTTTGATTCAATGGAGGTTGTTTATGGTTATACAAAATTGGGAGATTCCCTGGTGGGGAGCAATAAGGACGTCCAGCTACTGGGAAGCATTATTGACCCGCTTTTCGGATTTTCCAAGGCAGAGTATGTTACTCAGATTGAAGCAACCTCAAATACCGGCAGTTTTGGTCCCAATCCCAAGATAGATTCCGTCATTTTAACCCTGCACTATGAGAAATTCCAGGGTGAAGACAACCTTTCTCAGCAAATAAGGGTATATGAGTTCATGGAATTTATCCGGAAGGACACCAATTATTATACCAACCAGGATATTACCGATCTGTATCGCCAGCCTGAATTAGGATATGGGTGGATGACAAAGGATGATACGCTTATCAGGATACAGATCACGGAGGAAACATTTATCAATAAATTCCTGAAGGCGGAGGATTCCATCCTGTCCAGTACAGATTATGTCCAGGAAATGATGTACGGTCTTTATATCACAGGTGATGATGTTGAGACCGAAGGGGGCATTGCCACAATAAGCGCTGATGCAGCTGGTACAATGCTTCGGTTTTATTATGCCAACGACACAGTGGATTCAATTTCCCAGAATTATACAATTACCAGGCAGAGATGCCAGCAATTCAACCTTTTTTCGCATGATTATACAGGGTATCCCATCGAGGAATTCTTAACTGATACCTCCCGGAATGACAGCCTGTTGTTTATTCAGTCCATGGCCGGGGTGTTCCCGAAAATAAGGTTCCCGGGATTTCCCCATTGGATTGATTCCATGCCAGTGGCCATAAATGAAGCTAAATTAATCTTCCCGGTGGCAGATACCAGCCTGACCCAACAAAAAAGTGAAAACTTACCCACCAGAGTGGTAATGTATATGCAGGAGCCCGATGGCAGATATAATTTCGTATACGATCAGGTTATCGCACCTGAATCTTTTGGAGGGGACTATCAAGAATTCTCAAATTCCTATAACTTTACCATAAAAGTGCAGCTTCAAAGCCTCGCTCAGGGGGATGTGGATAATCTGGAAATGATCATCCGGCCTACCAAAGGGAATGAAACAGTCACCCGGGGGGTTCTGTATGGTTGGAGCGAGGATTTCATTAAAAGGACCAGACTGGAAATCACTTATACCAGATTATAAATGTGTGGGATTGTCGGTTATATCGGGGATAAAAATGCATACCCCATTTTGATAAACGGATTGAAAAGGCTGGAATACAGGGGGTACGACTCAGCAGGCATATCCATACTCAAAGAAGAAATAAGGGTCTGGAAGAAGCAGGGGAAGGTAGCAGATCTGGAGCAATATGTATCAGATAAAGATGTCGCCGGGAATATTGGGATAGGACATACACGCTGGGCTACCCACGGGGAACCCAATGATACCAATGCGCATCCCCACACCTCGGCGAACGGTCATTTCGTCCTGATCCATAACGGGATCATCGAAAATTACACCAGCCTTAAAGAAAAGCTTACCGGGCGGGGATATTCCTTTTACAGTGAAACCGATACCGAGGTCCTTGCCAACCTGATAGAGTACATCTATCTGAAAGGGAAAGTATCGGCAGAGATCGCTGTCAGGTTAGCACTGACCAAGGTGGTCGGTGCCTATGGGCTGGTCATTTTATGCAAGGATGAACCGGATAAGTTGATTGCTGCCCGGAAAGGCAGTCCACTGGTTGTAGGAATAGGTGAAAATGAATATTTCCTTGCCTCTGATGCCTCCCCCATAGTGGAGTACACCAAAAGTGTGATCTACCTTAACAATGATGATGTTGCCATCATCAAAAAGAATGAGTTGCTCCTAAAAACTGTAGGCAATGATACCCTCATACCGAAAGTCCAGCAGCTTGATCTGGAAATAGGTATGATGGAGAAGAACGGTTTTGATCATTTCATGCTCAAGGAAATCTTCGAGCAGCCCCGCTCCATAAAGGATACTTTCAGGGGACGCATCAAGCCTGACCTGAAAGACCTCCGGCTTGGTGGACTCTACGATGTGATGCCGCGCCTGATCGAGGCAAAACGCATAATTATCATTGGGTGCGGGACGTCCTGGCATGCAGGCCTGGTAGGGGAGTACCTTTTCGAAGACCTGGCAAGGCTACCGGTAGAAGTAGAGTATGCGAGCGAATTCCGGTACAGGAACCCGCTAATCACCAAGGATGATGTAGTCATTGCCATCAGTCAGAGCGGGGAGACCGCGGATACACTGGCCGCGATCCAGCTTGCCAAGGAAGCCGGTGCCCTGGTCCTGGGAGTCTGTAACGTTGTCGGATCCAGCATCTCGAGAGAAACAGATGCTGGGGTATATACCCATGCTGGTCCCGAGATCGGGGTAGCTTCAACCAAGGCTTTTACAGCCCAGGTTACCGTGCTGATCCTTATGGCTATACTGATCGGCCGGAAACGCGGATTACTTACGGATGAGGTTTATTTAGACCTGATCAAGGAAATGAACCAGATTCCTTCAAAACTGGAAAACCTCCTGACCTTAAATGACCAGTATAAGAAGATAGCTGAAATGTACAAAGGAGCCCATAACTTCTTGTACCTCGGGCGTGGCTATTTCTTCCCGGTGGCACTGGAGGGGGCCCTGAAGCTGAAAGAGATTTCCTACATACATGCCGAAGGATATCCGGCAGCGGAAATGAAGCATGGCCCCATTGCCCTCATTGATCGACTCATGCCTGTAGTTGTTATCGCCGCCAAGGATAAGTCATATGAAAAAATCGTAAGTAATATTCAGGAAGTAAAGGCCCGGAACGGAATCGTCATTGCCATCGTTACCGAGGGGGATACGGTAATAAAGAATATGGCCGATCATGTGCTGGAGATCCCTAAATGTGATGAAAAACTAGTCTCACTGCTGGCTGTAGTACCACTGCAATTATTGTCCTACCACATAGCCGTCATGCGCGGATGCGACGTGGACCAGCCGCGCAATCTCGCTAAATCAGTTACTGTGGAATAGAATGAATACGCCTGATTAAAACATCGCCGATTTTATCTTCATCTGGTCGCGGAGTGTAATCCTTCCCCCCTTCTTTTACCCACGCATTAAAGTTTACCTTACCTTCCGGGAAAGAAACAACAGCCTTGTTCGCTCCCTGGTCTAAAGGCTGAACAACATACGTTGAATCAAATTGAATAATCAATTTTCCTTCTTCCACCGATTCTCCTCTGTTTACAGTAACCTCGTATTTACCAGGCCGTTCAATGAAGAGTGGCCATCCTGCGGGTTTTTTATCAATATAAGTAGCGTCCTGGTAACGACACAGGTAAACGGGGTTTTCAGCATCGGCCCCCACATGGATTAAACCCGGGGAAAACTGCCGGGTACTTTTAACATCATCAAACCAGTTATCATAAGCTGCCCTTAAATTTTGCAGTATTTCCGGATGGCGGTCTGCAAGGTTGGTTGTCTCACCGGGATCGGAAGAAATATCGTAAAGTTCTAAAACAGGATTATGGCGTGATGTTATTAGATCTCTCTCTTCAAAGGTATTCGGGTAACCAATTAACTTGAACCTTTCTGAAATCACTGCACAATTCTTGTACCTGTGAGGAGTCATTCCACGCTCACATTGCAGGAATATCATCCTGTCAACCCAGTCCTTGCCTTTTCCTTCCAGCAAAGGCAATAGGCTTACCCCATCAATAGTTAAATTGTCGGGGGCATCTGCACCGGCAGCATCCAATAAGGTGGGTAAAATATCAATATGGTTAGCAATCTGATCGACCTTTAATTTTCCAGGTAGATGACCAGGCCATTGGATAAAACAGGGTACCCTGATACTGCCCTCATAAGGAGTGGAATAACCATGCCCCTGTAAATCGACTTTATTAATCCTGACATTGCCATCATCGCTAAGGAATATTACCAGTGTTTTTTCCCTTAGTCCAAGAGAGGATAACTTGTCAGTCAAACGCCCAAAATTTTCATCAAAATTATTGATCATACCGCACACGGTTGCAATATTTTTTTTGTACCCCATTTCTAAATACGGTGTACTGTATTTTTGAGGAACTTCCAGTCCAGCTTCTGATGTTGCATGGGCAACATTGGTAGGCAGATAAATAAAGAAGGGGTTATTTTGATGTTTTTGTATAAAATTAATTGCAGCATCAAAAAAGATGTCTGTACAATAACCATGCTTTTGGACATATTGCCCGTTTTCCCATAATTTAGGATTTATATATGTATTGGGTTTGTCGGGAACCTGGCCAAGCCTTCCCGATTTATGAATCAATGTTTCGTCAAAGCCCTGATCCTGGGGGCGCATAGGGTAATTATCACCCAAATGCCACTTCCCAAATATACCTGTTGTATATCCAACATTTTTTAGTAATTCTGCAATTGTTACTTCACTCCCGTGCATTTTTGCCCCACCACGGGATGTATGTAATACTCCGGTTCGATAATAATACCGCCCGGTCATTAAACTGGCACGGGTAGGTGCACACAAGGGGTTACTGTAAAAGCGGTAAAACCGGATTCCCTCGCTTGCAAAGTGGTTTAAGTTGGGGGTTTTCACCAATTCATTCCCGTTTATGCCAAATTCAGGATAACCAACATTATCAATCATTATTAAGATGATATTAGGCTTTTCTTCCGATGATGTTTTTTTGTCGGAATCAGAGCACCTGATGCCAGGAAGCAATATTACCGGAATGGCAAAGAGTAAAACAAATTGTATTCGTTTCATTACTATTCTACCT
>DAOUVF010000425.1 GCA_030667765.1 Bacteroides sp. | reverse complement strand
TTTACAGGTGCCGGGCTGCTCAGGGAACTTTTGTATTACGGGATCAGTGCCATTACCCTCGAGATCACCGGCAGTGAAAGGAAAGAGGGATTACGTGCATGTGTCTCACAGGTTGGCCTTGACCAGATATCCCTGTTGGAGAAGCGTTTACGAAGGTTTGTGAAGGACCACCCTGTTGAAAAACAGGGATGAACTGATAATAATCTTACAGGGGTGGATGAGGACTCTTAAATAGAATTGTTATTTTAGCTAATTCTTAGGCAAAAAAAATAAATTTCAAATGGCTAAGCAGCGAGGTGCGATTGTAGTAGATATTGAACGTTGCAAAGGCTGTGAACTCTGTATAGAGGCATGTCCTACCAGCGTTCTCCGGATGGAACGAAAGGTGAACGGAAAAGGCTATCATTTTGCATATATGGAAAATCCAGGGGACTGTACCGGGTGTATCAATTGTGCCATAGTTTGTCCCGATGGCGTGATCTCCGTTTACCGGGTCAAGGTAGAAGTCTAGGGATATTAACATTTCAGCATGAAGAAAGAATTTCGTTTACTAAAAGGAAATGAGGCCGTTGCAGAAGCCGCCATCAGGGCTGGTGCGGATGCTTATTTCGGATATCCCATCACCCCGCAGTCAGAAGTGCTGGAGTACCTGATGCTGGAAAAACCTGAAGAAAGGACCGGCATGGTCGTTCTGCAGGCAGAAAGTGAGCTGGCTGCCATCAATATGGTATTCGGAGCAGCCGGAGCAGGCCGGCGCGTAATCACTTCTTCTTCCAGTCCGGGTATATCACTGTTTCAGGAAGGCATTTCCTACATTGCCAGTGCTGAGCTTCCCTGTGTAATTGTCAATGTGGTCAGGGGCGGACCCGGACTCGGGACTATACAGCCTTCCCAGGCAGATTATTTTCAGGCTACCAAGGGAGGCGGACACGGTGATTATCATATGCTGGTACTGGCCCCGGCTTTTGTACAGGAAATGGCAGACTTCGTCCCCCTCGGATTTAAGCTCGCTTTCAAATACCGTACTCCTGTGATGATACTGACGGATGGACTGATCGGGCAGATGATGGAAAAGGTGGAACTCTTTGAGCAGATCCCCAGGGCCACGGAATTTGACCAGGATTGGGTGGCCACCGGAAAAACTCCCGACCGGGAGCGGAACATAATTACTTCGCTTGACCTGCAGGCTGACCAGATGGAAAAACGAAACCACAGGCTGCAGGCCAAATACAAAAAAATGCAGGAAGAAGAAGTGAGGTTCGAAGAGATCGCCTGTGAGGATGCGGAATACCTCATGGTTGCTTACGGCTCCAGTGCCAGGATATGCCAGAAGACAGTACAGCTGGCCAGGGACAGGGGAATCAAAGCAGGGCTCCTCAGGCCGATCACCCTGTATCCTTTCCCGAGCAATTATTTACAGGCAAAGGCTGAAACGGTGAAAGGGATCCTCTCTGTTGAGATGAATGCCGGCCAGATGATTGAAGATGTAAGGCTGGCCGTGAACGGCAAGATCCCTGTTGAACATTACGGGCGATTCGGTGGCATGGTCCACTCCCCGAATGAAGTCATGGAAGCCTTTGAAGAAAAAATAGTCAAACCATGAGCATACATGTAAAAAGTATGGATGTAAAAGATATCATCAAAGAGGAAAACCTGGTCTACAGAAAATCCCCCTTGATGACCGATAATGTACTCTCCTATTGTCCGGGTTGCGGACATGGGACCGTTCACAATATCATTGCAGAAGTCATCGAGGAACTCGGGATCCAGTCCAACACTATTGGTGTGGCACCTGTTGGATGTTCAGTCCTGGCCTATGAATTCATCCACATCGACTGGCTGCAGGCCGCCCATGGGAGGGCACCGGCGGTTGCAACGGGATTGAAACGGGTGATGCCGGATAAATATATTTTCACCTATCAGGGGGACGGGGACCTGGCCGCCATCGGGACCAATGAAACCATACATGTCTGCAACCGTGGCGAACATATCACCATCATATTTATCAATAACGGCATATATGGGATGACCGGGGGACAAATGGCACCGACCACGCTTGAGGGGATGGTTTCTTCCACATCGCCATACGGCCGGGATGTCAGTACCATGGGAAATCCCATAAAAATTACCGAACTGGTGGCCCAGCTTCCCGGCACCTATTATGTGACCCGGCAGGCCGTTCACAAGCCAGGCAATGTAAGGAAAACCAAAAAAGCCATTCGGAAGGCCTTTGAGAACCAGGAACTGAAAAAGGGGGTATCCTTTGTAGAAGTGGTATCCAATTGTAATTCAGGCTGGAAGATGACTCCTGTCAAGGCAAATAAATGGATGGAGGAGAACATGTTCGTCTTTTATCCGCTGGGAGATATCAAGGTAGATGGCGAACTGGTAAAATAAAGAAAAAACAGTTTTTAATATGACTGAAGAGATCATAGTTGCAGGGTTCGGGGGACAAGGGGTACTGTCCCTGGGAAAAATACTTGCCTATTCCGGGATGATGCAGGACATGGAAGTCAGCTGGTTCCCTTCCTATGGCCCGGAAATGAGGGGAGGTACCGCCAATGTAACAGTCATCCTGTCTGATAACCGGGTCAGTTCCCCCGTATTGAACGAATATGATACGGCCATTTTACTTAACCAGCAGTCTGTTGATAAATTTGAATCCAAGGTCAAGCCGGGCGGACTCCTGGTTTATGATGGGAACGGCATCACCACCCATCCCTCAAGGAAGGATATCAGCATATTCCGCGTAGATGCTGCAGATGAAGCCACAAAGATGTCCACCACCCGTACCTTTAACATGATCGTACTCGGGGGCTACCTAAAGATCAAGCCCGTGGTAAAACTTGAAAATGTGCTTGACGGCTTGAAAAAATCATTGCCTGCCAGGTATCATCACCTGTTACCGGTGAACGAGGAAGCTATCAAGAGAGGCATGGAGATCATCCATGAGGTGGCGGAAGCCTAAAAGAAATAGAACACCCCGAGCAGGGTACGAAAGTTACCCACTGCTTTGTGATTTTCTACCAATCCTTCAGGATTGATGGTGCCAAAGGCAGCAACCGTATATTCCAGTTCCAGTCCGAATCTCATCTTGCC
>DAOUVF010000036.1 GCA_030667765.1 Bacteroides sp. | reverse complement strand
ATCCCAGTTTACCCTGCAGTCTTCCGTGAATATTCTTGGGGCCGTTTTAAGTTCCTCCTGCTTTCTGATCAGGGCAGCCTGGTCTATCAGGTGTGGATTCCCTTTTGCAATGGCCCGAACTGTTCTGACCAATAATGCTGCTCCCGTATTCATCATTTTATCATGCAGGCTGCCGGCATCTTCATTCGGATCAACAGGTACCGTTTCCTGGAGTATGATTTTCCCGGTATCGATATCCTTTTCAATGAAAAATGTGGTAAGGCCCGTTTCTGTTTCCCCGTTCATCAGGACCCGGTTAATCGGGGCAGCACCACGGTATTGAGGCAGCAGGGAAGCGTGCAGGTTAATGGTTCCCATGGGTGGTAGTTTCCATACTTGCTCGGGCAACATACGAAAAGCCACCACCACCAAAAGATCAGGCTGAAGATCCTGGAGTTCAGCTAAAAAAGCAGGGGATTTGAGTTTCTCAGGTTGTAATACAGGTATATTTTGTGAAAGTGCATAATCCTTAATCGGGGAGGTCCTGATTTTTCGACCTCTCCCGGCGGGCTTATCCATACTGGTAACGACTGCGATCACATGCTGTTCATCACTGATCAGGGCATCCAGGCCGGCCACTGCAAATTCCGGTGTTCCCATGAAAAGTATCCTTAATTCACGGATCATTCTTTCTTATCAATATTGTATTTGGCGATGTCCAGAAAATGCCCCATTTTATCCTGTTTGGTTTTCAGGTAAAAGGCGTTGTGCTCATTGGGTTCAATCACAAGGGGAATATTCTCGACGATGGTCAGTCCATATCCTTCCAATCCGGCACGTTTTACAGGATTATTCGTAATGAGTTTTAGTTTACCGAGTCCCAGTTCCCGGAGAATATTGGCACCCACTCCATAGTCCCTTTCATCATCTTTGAATCCCAGGTCAATATTGGCCTCCACGGTATCCCGTCCCTGCTCCTGGAGCTTATATGCCCTGATCTTGTTAGATAATCCGATACCCCTGCCTTCCTGGTTGAGGTAAATCAATACACCCCTGCCTTCCTTCTCGATCATTTCCATGGCCTTGTGGAGTTGAACCCCGCAATCACAGCGGTAGGATCCAAAGATATCACCGGTCATACATGAGGAATGTACCCTGGTGAGAATTGATTCATCCTTGTTCAATTCTCCTTTTACCAGGGCGATATGTTCAAGCCCGTTAGATTCTTGTATAAAGGGGATCAGTCTGAAACTGCCATACGTGGTAGGCAGTGTTACCTCCACACCCTTGATGATGATACTATCAGTCTGGAGCCGATAGGCGATCAGGTCTTTGATGGTTACCAGTTTCAGGTTAAATTTGCAGGCTATGTCCAGGAGTTGTGGCAATCTTGCCATCGACCCGTCTTCATTCATGATCTCGACCAGGGCACCACCTGGTTTTAAACCTGCCAACCTGGTAAGGTCGACAGTCGCTTCCGTGTGCCCGGTCCTTCTTAAAACACCTTTGGATTTGGCTTTCAGGGGAAAAATGTGTCCTGGTCTGCCAAGATCCCCGGGTCTGGTGGCCTGATTAACGAGCGACCGGATTGTTTTTGCCCTGTCGCTGGCCGAGATCCCGGTAGTTGTACCATGGCCTAAAAGGTCAACCGAAACAGTAAAAGCTGTATCATGATGGCTGGTATTTTTGCCAACCATAAGATCCAGCTCAAGTTCCCGGCATCTTTCCTCGGAAAGAGCTGCACAAATCAATCCCCTGCCATATGTAGCCATGAAATTGACCGTCTCAGTAGTGATATTTTCTGCGGCGGCAACGAAATCACCTTCATTTTCCCGGTCCTCATCATCAACGACGATGATGATATGCCCTTTTTTTATCTCATCAATGGCCTCATCAATGGAATTAAAGACCACATCATCAGTTTTATGTTCTTCTTGTAGGTTGCCAGACATTTGTTTCCGTTCCTTTAATAAATTTCAGAAAACCTGCCAATAGGGCAAGGTTCATGCTATAGAAATGAGTAATGAAGCGCAAAATTACAATATGTAATCCTATTTTCCTTAATAAAAAGTCAATAATTGGACTTATGATCAGCAGTCCCTGTATCATCAGCAGAATCCTGTAATAAGGATGGTAGAAAGCAAGGATGATATTTGAGATGAACAGAAACAGCAGGAAGAATGGTCCCAGCCATCTCAATACCTTGTGGGAGAAAAAACTGAATGCCACTCCCGTGAAAGGCGGCCATAACAGTTTATAGAAGGTTTTAAGATTCTGAAAATTTCCTGCCGCTATCCTGATCTTCCGGCGGAATTCTTCAGACAGGCGATTGGGAACATTTTCGTACCCTATGGCTTTCATTTCAAGGATGCACTTCTTCTTTTTCTCCAGTACCTTCATAGTTATGTAAAAATCATCTACAGAATATCCTTCAGGCACCTTGGTATAGTATTCATTCCTGATGGAATAGCAGGCACCATAAGCACCTATCATTGTTCCCCAGGCTTTTCCCTCATGGTATTTTAACCTGATCTCCCTTGACATAAAGGACCATTCCTGGTATGAGATCCCACTCTTGTCAATTCTTGTGTTCAGGATGTTGGCACCAACCAGGCCTATTTGTTCATTCCTGTAATGTTTGACCAGTTCGAAGATGGTATCGGGAGTGAAGAGGACCTGGGCATCAGTCATGATCAGTATATCACCCCTGGCCCTATCACTGAGTTCATTGATCACTGCCGGTTTACCCCTTCTCTGGCGGAAGACAATAAAATGAAAAGATTCATGACTCTTTGAGAACTCCTCCAGGATGTCATTTGTCCTGTCAGAAGAACCATCCGAGCCTACTAATAGTTCAAATCTGTCCCCCGGGTATCCGGTATTAAATAAACTTTGAAATTTTTCAGAGATAACTTTTTCTTCATTATAGACAGCCATGATAATGGATACGAAAGGAAGGTCATCAGTGACTGTCAAAACTCTGTCGTTATCTTTTTTAAGTCGTGACAAAAGGCTGGCTATCAGGGGATAAAAAATATACGACTGTATAATGGCAACAACGGAAACCCACAATATAATTTCCCAGATCATACGAGTTGCTCTTTATAAAAGGAGATCAGTTTTTCGGAGAGCACTAATATATCAAAATTTTCCTTAACAAATTGGCGGGCTCTCAAGCCCATATTCTGAAGGTGATCCTGTCTGGTGTGCAAGTTTTCAAGGGTCCTGACATATTCGGCCGGAGTATCAGCCAGGAAAAGGTGTTCACCGTGCATGGCCTCCAGTCCACCAGCCCCAATCCTGGTACTGATTACGGTCTTTCCCATGGCCATGGCTTCGAGTATTTTGATCCGGATACCGCTGCCTGTAAGCAGTGGCACGATCATCACAGAATGATGATGAAAGAATTCAATCGCGTCTTCAACTTCACCTTCCAGCCTGACATTGTCAGGCAGATTTCTGCCATTGAAATAATACGCCGGATTTCTGCCGGCAAGGTCAAGGGTGAGCCCTGGCCATTTGAGATTGATCTCGGGCCATACCTCCCTGAAGAACCAGTCAAGACCTTCCTGGTTGGGGCCCCAGTCCAACGCCCCGATAAAAAAAAGCAGGATCCTGTTTTCATCTTTATTCACCGGGTAATTGGAAATATCTATCCCGGTTGGTATGACCATGACCGGTAAGGTGTGGCCCATATGACCAAATCCCTTCCTGTCTGCCTCTGATATTGGAATAAGTACGTCTATTTCAGACAGTAACTTTTTCTCCAGTTCCTCTATCCTCATGGCAAGGTTTTTCAGGTAGAACCGTTTCAGCGGATTACGCTCCTGTTTTGACATGAGTTTCCAGATCCGGTGTTCCTGATTATGCGCCCTCAATACTATCTTGGCCTTACCCTTGATGCTGGGGATATAACACGAAAGGTAGGGTCCTTCCAATTGGACGATATCAAAATCATGCTCTGCCAGGCATTTCTCCAATGCTGCCTTAAAAGGTTTTGAAATGAACCTTTGTGCATTGTAGGGGTATCTGGAAAAAAGAAAATTAAGTATCAGCCTGAGGGGACGAATTTTTGTATCAACATTTACTGACCGGATGGAGATCTGGTCCCTTAGGTTTGCCGGCAATTCTGTTTCAGGGAAGTAATGCTTCCCGGTATTCATGGTAAGCAATGTGACCTGGCAGTTTCTGTGAGCAAAGCCCAGTGCCATGTTTAGGGTGGCTATCGCACCTCCATCCCTTGCTGGCCAGGGCATTTTTGTACTCAGGATCAGGATCTTCATGTTCTGATGCCAAACTTTATCCGGATATAGCGAATCCTCCTCCTGATCCTTCTGAAGAAAAGATGGTATGTTTCCATGTCCATAAGGGAGGAGTCAGTCATGGATTTGTATGTGAGCCAGATTCCGATTGGCAGGAGTATGGCCGAGGAGAGCCACATTCCAAGTACGGGACTGAGGCCGCTGTCCCGGGCAAATTGTTCTCCGGACATGGATAAAACGTACCAGGCCAGGAAGAACAGAACGGATATAACCGCAGGCATACCCAATCCACCTTTTCTGATGATGGCCCCCAGCGGTGCACCGATAAAGAAAAATATCAGGCAGGCAAAAGACAGTGTGAATTTTCGCTGGATCTCGATCTGGTATCTCCTCAGGCGGGAGACTTTTGCCTCCGTGTTCGTACTGGATGTGGAAATATGGTTCATGGAAGCCCTTGCCTGTACCAGAGCCTGGTCAATGGTCTGGATTTTGTATCTGACCTCAAGTTCTTTAAACAGACTGTCGAGGTTCAACCTGAACATTACAAAATCATTTTCTTCATCAGGTTCATTTTTGGTTGTACTGCGATTGATTCTCTTGTAATTGTAATAGGTGCGTTCACTGAGTGCATCGTTTACGTTCCTGTAGATTTTTTTGATCTCTGTCCGGAATGAATCCTCATAATGCCCCAGCATGTTGAGGCTCATCATGGAATAATTATTCTTGAACAGGGATTCATCGGTGCGGTCGAGTCCGAATCCTGTCAGCTCAATCAG
The DNA here is from genome assembly GCA_030667765.1 of Bacteroides sp. Classification (GTDB taxonomy): domain Bacteria; phylum Bacteroidota; class Bacteroidia; order Bacteroidales; family SM23-62; genus SM23-62. The sequence goes on along the minus strand of DAOUVF010000036.1, from coordinate 8,154 downwards.
GATTGTCTGTTCCTGGAAGAGATCCCTTCTGTGTGGATAGGTAAAGTCTTTCTTGTTTTTCCTGTCGGATTCTAATTCATTATACGAACGGCCACTGTAAAGTGTAAAGATCAGATACTGGTCATCTGCAGATACCTGCATGTAACCGGAATCTGCCACGGTTACCATGGTATTCCCCTTGCGGTCCGTGTGATCGTAAATCCTTATTCCATATAATATGTTGGTATCGGGATTCTTTGTGTCGATTTTCATGCTGTATCCTTCGATACCATTGTAGAATATTCCTTCCACAATCTGGAAGGACGGTCGTTTTCGCTGTATATCATACAGCAAAGACCTCATTTTCAGATTGGTAACTGGTAACATATAGTTGGAAAAAAGGAAAGCCCCTATACTCAGGAATACTGCCACAATAATGAGAGGAAGCATGATCCTGACAAGCGAGACCCCGGAGGATTTCATGGCTGTCAGTTCATAGAATTCACCCAGGTTGCCAAAGGTCATCAGGGCTGCCATAAGGATGGCCAGGGGTAAAGCCATGGGTACCATAGTAGCTGTCAGGTAGAGTAAAAACTCTGATACGACCGGAAATTCCAACCCTTTGCCTATGAGGTCATTGATATATTTGAAAAGGAATTGCATGACCATGATAAAAATTACGATCAAAAATGTCATTGCAAAAGGCCCTGCAAATGATCTCAATAGGAGAATATGTAAGCGCTTGGCTCTGAAATGCATCTGCTTTGTGTTATACCAGTAGAACGGGTATAAAGGTAAGATATTTTGGAGGATTGCGCCGGAAGATCAGAGACCGATCACATGTTTTAGCTCCGCTATCTGGGTGTCCCAGAGGTCTACAGCATCCGTCGTTTCATCATCTTCGGCAAAATCTGTGATCATCAACGAAACATCTCCGGTAAGTTCATCCTGGTTCAGGCGGAATTCAAAGTATGAATCCTTGTCTTCTTCTTCGACCCACCGGAACCTGATATATTTATTGTCCTTTCGCTGAATGACCTCTGCCTGCTGTTCCGAATTCTCCCAGATGAAAGTGTATATGTCTCCCTGTAAATTTACATCATCGGCAAACCACTCGGCCAGGCCTCCAGGTGTACTCAGCCGGTTAAACAATACCCGCGTTGAAGTATTGAGTGCGTACTCAAGTTCAAATTTCTTTTTCATCCAGATCAGCAATATTTGGTTTGTTCATTACTCTGTAACTGCAATATAGCAAAATATTTAGATATTTTGTATGAATATAAATAATCAGGCTGATCATAAGTCCGGAGAACCAGAATGTCACCGTGGAAAACTTTCAGATTGGGTGCTCCCCTTTTTTTCTATATTTGAGATTGTCAACCACTATTTCGCTATGCGTCAGCTGGCTTTTATATTTTTTTGTCTGTTTCTGATTCCGTTCAGAGCCACGCCACAGGATAAAAAACTTTTCAAGCAAACTTTCATAGATGCTGAGTATGCCTTCATTACGGAAGAATATGAAGAGGCTCTTAATCATTACAGTGAATTGCTTAAGATGGATCCTGAAAATGCCAACCTCCATTTTCTGACAGGTGCTTGCTACCTCAGTATCTACGGTGAGAAGCAAAAATCCATCCCGCACCTGGAAAAAGCCATACAGAGCATGACTACCGGTTACCGTGAAGGATCCTATAAAGAAAGAAATGCTCCGAGAGAATCATTTTTCGCGCTGGCAAGAGCGTATCATATACAGCATGATTTTGATCTGGCCATCGAGCATTACCAGAAATACCGTAACATAATGTTTAAAAAGCATTTTGCCGAGGTTGAATATGTCAATAAGCAGATCAAGTCATGTGAACTGGCCATGAGCATGATACAGCATCCCCTTGATATCCGGTTTCTCGGACTGGGTGACCAGGTAAACCAGTTTCCAAGCAATTATAATCCGGTTGTATCCATGGATGATTCAACCCTTATATATATGGCGGATCAGCCGGTCAACCGGACCATCATTATCATCCATCGTACGAAGGATGGCTGGACAGATCCACGATCCATCAATGAAGAGATTGGATCCGAGGGAGATTGTTATCCCACCTGTCTTTCATTTGACGGAAAGGAGCTGTTCCTTGTCAAAAGGAATTATGAGGGATCGGATATATATGTCAGTTTCCGGAAGGGGGACAGGTGGACCCGCATGGTGAGTTTAAATAATCATATTAATACAGATTATTTTGAAACCCATGCCTTTATTACGAACAACGGCAAATCCATGTTTTTTACCAGTGACCGGCCCGGTGGACAGGGAGCCATGGATATCTGGGTATCGGAGACGACAACCCAGGGTGACTGGGGTCCGCCCCGGAATCTCGGCCCAAAAATTAATTCCCACTATAACGAAGAAACCCCTTTCCTGACAGAGAACATCAAGAAATTATATTTCAGCTCACAGGGACATGCCACAATGGGCGGCTATGATATTTTTGTAGCTGAGAAATTACCCTCCATGCAACTCGGACCAGGAGGTGTTTTATCCGGGAATGTTTCCGGTCAACAACCTTCTGAAAGGTGGTCATTCCCCCAGAATGCAGGTTATCCAATCAGTACGGCGGACGATGACCTGTTCTATGTCCCCCGGAGAAATGGTCAGAGGGGATATTATGCCATCATCATTGATTCCATTAGCAGTGTGAGGAGTATTTATACCATGATGCCAAGAGTGGTGGAGCAAGTTCAGATCGCTGCCATACAGCAGGGTACGGAGGTAAAGACAGAGCCAGTAGAACTCATAACAACCGTCCAGGAATCTGTAAAAGATACAACAAGTACGGTGAAGGAAACTGCGACCGATACAACAACAGCGGTGATAGATACTGTCCCGGTGACAACAGATCCGGATATTTATTTTGTTCTGAACAGCATCATGTTCGAATTCGACAGTCATGCCCTCAATGAAGCTGCTGCAGAGGAAGCGGACCGGATACTGTCGGCCATGCAGAGCAATCCGGAAATAAAGCTGGAATTAACCGGTCATACCGACGAGGTCGGTGCGGATGAATACAATCTCCGATTATCTGAACGCCGTGCACAATCCGTCGCCGATTATCTGACCAGTCAAGGGATCAGTGAGGAAAGGATCCGGGTCATCGCTGCTGGAGAAGCAGAACACATTGCATTAAACAAGTATGAGGATGGTACTGACAGTCCCGAAGGTCGACGCCTGAACCGTCATGTCTCCCTGAAATTTGAGAATCTGCAGGATGAAAGGATTAAGGTGGCTGAATTATTTGTGCCCGGACATCTACGATCAAAGAAAGACCAGTCATTCAATGTGCTACTTATCAACAGTGATCAGATGATTGATACCATACCGGATGAAGTAGCCGGGGAGCGAACAGCCCTGATCATCACGGATTCAGCCTTTCTTTATACAGCCGGCAATTTTCAGCAAAAGACCGATGCCCTGATATACCTGAATGAGGTTATTGACCTGGGCTATCCGGATGCCGGCATGATGGAAAAAAGGGACCTTGAACAGCTGATCGCGCAGCTTTCGGAAGAAGGCATCATGGTGGAAGCCAGTTTCACCATACAGATCATGGCCCTGAAAAATCCCGTTGAGGTTGATTTTTTCCTTCCCCTGGAGGATGTCATAAAATATACAGGTCGTGACGGGCTCCACCGTTATGTTTACGGTGAGTATGATGGGATTGACCTTGCACTGATAATGCTTCCGACCCTGAAAGACATGGGTTACCATGATGCTTTTATCATGAGTGTACTACGGTACCGGAGATTGCAGGAGTGATTTGCCTGTCCCGGACTGAGGGGACTATTTACCCAGGATATAGGGTAGTGTATCTGCGAGGGAATCGTAATATCCAGATAAAAGGGGTTTGATCCCACTCCTTTCAATATTGCCCCCAGAAACTCCCAGGGCTGTGAACCCGGCCAGCCTGATAGATAAAACCCCTGCCGACGAGTCTTCCAGTCCAACTACACGATCACTATGCTCTATAGGTATTTCTAGCCCTATCCTGGCAGTTTCCGCATATAACCATGGATGAGGTTTGGGAGCCAGTTCCCCCATTGTTCCAGTCTGTCCTTTCCTCGGTGTTTGTCCCGCTGTAATTATAGCATCATAAAATTCAAGTGGATCACCCAGGTTCATTGTCCGGAAAGCCGATACAATCTCAGGCCATGCCTTCTCATAAAGTCCGGAAGTTACCAGACCTATCTTTATCTTATTCGATTTCAGGGTGAGTAAAAAATCCTTCAATCCCGGATTCGGAACAAAGGCATCCTGCCGGCCACGTCCTTCAATGATCTCTTTCATTTCAAAATGAGCAATCTCGAAATATTTCCTGCGGGCCTCTGCGAGGGTTTTATCCGGACAGTACTTCCGGATGCAATACTCAAGGTGCTCCGATATGGAATGTCCGGATACATGAGGTTCATCTTCATCTTCCAGTTCAAAGCGGGGATTGTCAAGCAGCCTGGCAGTGGTTTCCTGTATGATCCAGATCCAGAATTTTTCACTGTGAACACTGGTCCCGTCAAGATCTGTCAGTACCGCTGAAGCAGGTGATTTGAAAACAGGCTCCCTGAGCTGGTATATTGCGGGATAACCAAGCTGGGATTTTACAAAAACAAGTGTTTTATTTTCAAAGACAATGAATTCTGCCTTATTATCTGCAGGGGTCAGGATGATCTTTACACCCTCTTTCCCTGTCCTGAAAAGTCCATTGCCTCCACTGGTGATTTCAGTGAATGTATTTAGCATGTTGGTTGTAGCGGGTCCAAAACCGGGCAGATGGTTCATGAATTTTTCAGTTCTTTGTTCAGGCAAAAATAATAAGTTCTGCCGAACAGACAGCAAGTACTGCCGGACAAGTTTTGGCAGGGGCCTTTAGTCACAATCGGAGAGATCCTTTGCCCATTCAGGTTTGCTCGGTTTTTGGGGAGGTTTGGGAACTGCATTGGCCCCTTCTGCCCAGGCCTGCCATTCTGCAGCAAGTTCCCTTACCATATCCGGGTATTGGGAAGCCAGGTTATAATTCTCCGTACGGTCAGCTTCAAGGTCATAAAGCTCCCAAAACCTGAGCGGGAGCATATCATGTTCTTCATGGTCATGTGGCCAGCGGCAGGCCCTGGAAACCAGTTTCCATTTTCCTTTCCGGATGGCCCGGTTACCTTCGTGTTCCCAGTAGAGGAACTCTTTGTCCAGTGGATTATTCTTAAAACTTGGTGCCAGGCTGACCCCTGCCATGGGATAAATATTATTACCCTTGAATTCTTCCGGGTAGGCTGCTCCGCCCAGATCTGCACAGGTGGCCATGATATCGACCAGCTGTGAGGGTTGGTCCCTGAATTCCCCCCTGGCTTTTATCCCTGCAGGCCAGTGAACGATCAGGGGCGTGGCTATCCCGCCTTCATGAGACCAGTGTTTGAACATGCGGAATGTGGTATTGCTGGCGTTTGCCCATTCCATGGCATAGCCAATAAAAGTATCTGCGGGACCGGGTACAACCCCATGACCAACCTTTACCGGCCATCCGTCGCGTGTATATTTTGGAACCATTTCAGTCTGTAACTCTCCTGCTGCCATGGGATGCAATACTACTTCTCCTTCAGGTGGGATATAGGTTCTTCCAAACCCGTAGGTTTCTGCACAGGCTCCATTGTCCTGGAGGTAAAAAATGATTGTATTCCCGAGTTTCCCCTGTGATTCCAGCTCTTTGATGATTCTACCGATTCCCTGATCCATATTGTCAAGCATGGCGGCATAAACTTCCATGCACCGGGCATGCCATTCTTTCATGTCCACCTTTTCCCATTCACTGTCTTCGGGGTAAGCAGGGGACATTTCCCATTCGGGTTTGATCAGTCCCATTTCAATCATCCTGGCATACCTCGATGACCTGATCGAATCCCATCCGATATCATACATTCCCTTATACTTTGCAATATCTTCAGGCAGGGCATGCATGGGCCAGTGAGCAGCTGTATAGGCAACATACATGAAAAAAGGTTCATGTGAATCATGTTCCCTGATGAACTTAACAGCAGTATCACTGATGGCATCGGTATAGTAGAACCCTTCTCCCGGAGTGATCAGGGTATTGCCACTGGTCAGGGAATAGGGATCATAAAAACTGCCGGCTCCCTGGATGGTGCCAAAAAACCTGTCGAATCCACGCTGCATAGGCCAGTTGTTCCTGGGAGGATCCTCCCAGCTGGGTTTGTATTTTGTAACATGCCATTTCCCTGACATGTAGTTTTTGTAACCTGCTGATTTCATTACCTGGGCTATGGTCAGGCAATGCTCATTCAGGTCACCCCGGTAGCCGTCATTTCCCCTGTCATTCATCATATGCCCTATCCCGGCCTGGTGCTGGTGCAGTCCGGTTAAAAGAGCAGCCCTTGTCGGACAACACCTTGAAGTATTATAGAATTGAGTATATCGGAGTCCATTTGCTGCCAGTCCATCCAGGTTGGGCGTCCTGATCTCACCCCCGTAACATCCTATATCGGAATACCCGACATCATCGGACATGATCAGGATGATGTTGGGTTGATCCTGTTTCTCAGGGGATGAACAGCTGCCAATAAGAAAACAGGATAAAATGATCAATAATCCAATGACTTCTTTCATGATTGTTGAGGAGATTAAATGCCTTTTGCTATATGGTAATATACCTCGTTCCAGCGGATCTCGTTCCTGAAATCCCGCAGATTGGTGTCCTTATCAATCAACATAAACTCAACCCCGGCCATATCGGCAAAATCCATGATATGTTCTGAAGTGAGGTTCTGGCTGTAACAGGTGTGATGCGCTCCACCGGCAAGTATCCAGGCAGCGGCTGCGGTTTTCAGGTCCGGTTTGGGATTCCATAATACGCGTGCTGTAGGCAGTTTGGGCAGATCCTGTAGGGGAAGTACAGCCTCCACTTCATTGACCAGTATCCTGAAGCGGTTGCCCATATCGAGGACACTGACATTGATGGCCGGACCTTCTGAAACATTGAAGCACAGCCTTACCGGGTCCGCTTTGCCGCCAATCCCAAGTTCGTGAATCTCACAAGCCGGTTTTCCGTCAGCAATGGAAGAGCAGATCTCGAGCATATGTGCCCCGAGCACCCTCATGCCTGCTGGATCAAAATGGTAGGTATAATCTTCCATGAAAGAATTCCCTCCCGGGAGCCCTGAAGCCATGATCTTCATGGTCCGAAGCATAGCCGCCATCTTCCAGTCCCCCTCGGCACCAAATCCATAGCCCTCATGCATCAAACGCTGAACCGGCAGTCCGGGTAGCTGTATCATGCCATGCAGATCCTCGAAGGTATCCGTGAAACCACCAAAACCACCCTCTTCAAGGAAGGTGCGGAGCCCGATTTCTATCCTGGCAGATTCCCTCAGAGAAGAATGCATTTCGCCCCCCTTGCGGAGGCCATCCTGCATCTTGTATTCAGATTCTAGCTGTTCACAGAGAAGGTCTATTTGCTTGTCGGTAACCTGCTCTATCACAGCCACCAGTTCTCCTATACCGTATCCGTTTACGGACCAGCCAAATTTCATCTGGGCTTCGACTTTATCTCCTTCAGTCACAGCTACTTCCCGCATATTATCCCCGAACCTGGCGATCTTTACCTGTTTTGATTCATGCCAGGCTGCTGCAACACGCAGCCAAAGTTCAGTACCTGATACAACTTCCGGGTCCTGCCAGTGTCCTACAACTACTTTTCTTTCTTTTCGCATCCTGCTTCCTATAAATCCGAATTCACGGTCACCATGAGCCGACTGGTTCAGGTTCATGAAATCCATATCGATATCGGCCCAGGGTATATCCCTGTTGAACTGTGTATGCAGATGAAGGAATGGTTTTCTCAAACTTCCGAGTCCCGCAATCCACATTTTCGCGGGCGAAAAAGTATGCATCCATGTGATCAGTCCTATACAGTCAGGTGAGCTGTCTGCGTCCATGCAGACCCTGGTTATTTCATCAGGGGTAGTAACGACTGGTTTGTAAACAATTTTAACCGGGTTGGTGGTGGATCCGTTGAATCCTTTCACGATCTCCTGTGAGTTCACTGCTACCTGTTTGAGTGTTTTGGGACCGTAGAGATCCTGGCTGCCGGTAATAAACCATGCCTCCAGGGCAGTTAGGCTTTT
>DAOUVF010000365.1 GCA_030667765.1 Bacteroides sp. | reverse complement strand
TTCATGATGGTCTAATTTTCAATAAAATTATTAAATAATAATTCCCAAGTCAATATTATTTACATGTAAATTACAAAAGATATGCAATGGATCACAGATCGCTACGGGGAAAAAGCTGTTTCCAGTCACCCGTTTCATCCTGCAACCACTTATCGAACCATGCCATGATGGTATTATGCCACTCAATACGCTTGGAGTAATCCAGTATCCAGTGATCCTCTCCTTCAACCTGCACCATTTCGACCGGTCTCCCGAGAATTTTCAGTCCCACCCAAAGCTGCAATGATTCTCCCAGTGGGACATTGGTATCTTCTGATCCATGCAGCAGCAGCAAAGGGGTATTGATCTTGTCGGCATTGAACAGGGCACTTTGATCAATGTAAATATCCTTCCTGTTCCAGGGGTAGGAATCCCCTGTTGCATTTGCAGAATATCCGTAACCCCAGTAGCCTTCCCCCCAGTAGGAGCTGATGGAGCTTATCCCGGCATGGGAGATGGCGCAGGTAAAAATATCAGTTTGGGTCTGCAGGAGCATGGTCATAAATCCGCCATAGGAGGCGCCTATGCAGCCAATCTTTTCCGGATCTACAAAATCATGCGCTGCAATGAATTTTTTGGTTCCCTCAATGATCTCACCGGCAACTGTTTTACCCCAGTTGTTCTGGTGCCGTGCGGAGAACTCCTGTCCGAATCCGGTAGCTCCGCTGGGTTGTGGGACATATACGACATATCCTTCACCGGCCCAGATATCGGCCGGGTCCCGGCCGCCAAAACTTTTCGATACGGGATTGGTCCCACCATAATACTGGACTATCAGGGGATATTTCTCAGCAGGATCAAAATCCCGCGGATAGAGGAAAAATCCCCTGATCAGTGTACCATTTTCCATTTCAAAATCCCACTCCTCGGAATATCCAAACCGGACATGCTCGTATGTGCTGGCTTCCACATCATCAAATAAGATGCTTGATCCGGTTTCCAGGTCCAGGATCCAGGCCCTGTTATGACTACCCGGTCCGGTCCCGGTATAGGACGCCACAAGCTTCTTTTTAGCCAGGCTGAATGATCCAAGAACCTCGGGTTGGGTACTAATCAGGCTGAATTGCCGGTCCCCTGCATCATAAACATATAATCTCCTGTAGATCTCATCTATGGTAGTAATATAGATACGGCCATCCGCCGGGTGCCAGGTGACAGAGGAAACCGATGGATTAAACTCCCTTGTGATGGGATCGACCTCAGCGGTCGACAGGTCATATAAATAGGCCTGTGTGTCATAATTATTGGCAATGGGATTATCCCCTATCTTTCTGCCCGTCTCACCAAAAAGGTCAGGTCCGCCCGAAACCAGCAGTTTTGTTCCGTCAGGGGAGAATATGGCTGTTCCGCTCCATGGGGAATCTTTCCAGAGGGTGTCCACCTTGCCTGTTTTGAGATCCATCATGTACACGTCCTGCTGGTTGAAAGGCCTTACAGTTGGATTGGGACTGGTTACACTGAAAACAATTTTTTCACCATCCTGGCTGATATCATTAAGCCAGGTACTGTATTTCCCAAAAGTTAGCCGGGTACTGACTTTGCTTGCTACATCATATTTATAGAGGCTGCCAATGGACCTGTCAGGGAATGTCCGGTTACCCAGTTCATCCATATATCTCAATGAGGACCCGGAATCGGCTTTCTTTTTCTCAGAGATGGTGTAGATTAGAAACTTCTCATCCGGTGACCATTCTGTTCCGGAAAGCTCTTCAATATCTTCCAGTACAGTATATTCATTTCCCTCCTCAAAGTCATATATCCAGACCGATGATCCTTTCTCACCCGGTTTGATATAATAAAGTTTCTTTCCCGACGGCATCCAGTGATAACCCCTTGTTCCGGCTTTCCTGAAACTCTGCATGATACTGCCGGAGGAAACATCCCTGATCTCTGTCCACTTGCTGGTTTTTCCTGACTTTCTATCCACCCTGCTGTAATTGACCATTACCAGGGATCCGTCTGCGGATATGGAAACACTGCCAAGCTTTGTGCCCTCCAGGAGATGATGGATATTCATGCCGCAGACAGGGGTGGTACCCAGCACGGGTTTTCCCGATACCTTTGCTTTGATCCACCATTTATTCTCATCTCCCCTGGTATACAATGACTTCACTATGACCAGGAATTTTCCACGATCCAGATCCAGGGTGGCCTTTGCGGTATTTAAATTGCTATCCACGGTCTCCTCGTAGCTTGACGACAGTTTTTTACCCTGAAGGAATACCTCGAACATCTGGGGACTTTCAACTTCCAGGTCATGTTTATTCAATCCTCCCGATTCAATATAAAATGCAAGATATGCTATCTGGTACTCCGCTTTTCTGATGGGTTTTATTTCCAGGGACTCTCCTTCGGGGATGCTGTTCAGCATCCAGTTCTGCACTTCCTGGTTATCCCAGAGGAATGGCACTCCATCTGCCGGTTGCAGGGTGGCCAGATCCAGGTAAGTATTTGATAATACATACCTGGGACCAAATTCCTCGGACTGGATATTCGGTCCTTTGATGAAACCCGGGGCATGCACCTGTAAGGGCCCGGAGTCAATCCACTCATTAACAGACACATCACTTGCAGTAATACTACTGAAGAATAGGGAACCCAGCAGTACCAGGAAAATTTTTATTATCATGGGAGACTATTTTACTTATATAGTTCTGAATTATCAATAAAAATCAGGTAATCCTTGATTTTATTGCCATTCAGCCTGAAGGTATTTGAGAAATCCACTGAGAGCGTGGAACCATCCAAACGTGTATATGTAACATTCCCCATCACAAACCGGATCCCTTCCAGTTCATAAATTTCAAGGTTTTTATGCCTGATGGCTTTTATCGATTGAAAAAAACCGGCTACAAATTCAAATATATTATTCTTTCCCGTGATTACCGGGATGTTGGCAAACTTAAACCTGGCCTTTTCATCCAGGTAGCTTGCAAAGACTTTTGTGTCAAACTTATCGATGGCCGCGAACAGGCCCTGAATATCTTTTTGTGTCATAATGCTAAACTTTTGATGCACAAGATAGGTATTTGCACCATATTTTTTGATTAACACACCTTCTTCATTGATAAATAACTTGGGATGTATATGTTTTATGAATTACCTTTATATCAGAAACAAAATCATTGGATTTGCGTAAACGAGCAAACCAATAGTTTAAAATTCTCTGGCCATGAAATCAAAAATTATATTAATTATTCTGCTACTGGCGATTGTATCGATTAGCGCCTTTGCAGTTGTGGGACCTGGGAGTGGAGAGACGGTAGGAGTGCCCCTGGACGGTGGCCTGCTCACTATTCTTGGTGCAGCCGGTGTCGCTTATTTTGTAGCCCGCAGGAAGAAAAGGAACGCGGATAATTAGATTTCGCTGAACTTTCGAAATATGATCAAGCGTAAGGCATTGATAATACCTTTTATCATTGTGCTTTCGCTTGTTCTTATTTATATAGCACTCAGTCTTCTCGTTTTTGATGCTGACCCCCTTATAAGCTTATTGGGAAGGGTGACAGATGCATACCTGTTAATCCAGGAGGGGATTGCCAATAAGTACCTTCAATGGGCAGGTTCCGGGGTGCATGTGCAGAATCACCTGGTGATGTTTGATGGGGCTGGTTATGATACGGTGAGAACCGGGACCTTGATGAGAAAGTGGATTGCCCTGCTGCTGCTGATTACCTGGCTAAGCCCCGCCAGCCTTA
>DAOUVF010000191.1 GCA_030667765.1 Bacteroides sp. | reverse complement strand
TGGCCCTTTCCGCACCCAGTCGCTTGGCCGTCCTTACGGAATCCATGGCCGTGTTCCCCCCTCCTATCACGGCTACAGATTTACCACTGATCACGGGCGTATCATAGTCAGGATAAGCTGCTTTCATCAAATTAATCCTGGTCAGGTATTCATTTGAAGAGTAAATACCAATGAGGTTCTCCCCGGGAATATTCATAAAGTTGGGCAATCCCGCCCCACTGCCAACCATAAAGGCCGTAAATCCTTCCTTGGCAAGGTCATTAATACTGGCGGTCTTCCCGACGATAAAATTTTTGATAAACTTCACCCCCATTTTCTTGAGAATATCTATTTCTACATCCACAATCTCATTGGGTAAGCGGAATTCAGGGATCCCGTACTTAAGGACCCCTCCTATCTCATGCAATGCTTCAAAAACCGTTACATCATATCCCATCTTGGCCATGTCTCCCGCGAATGCGAGTCCCGCGGGACCCGAACCAACGGAAGCTACTTTAATCCCGTTAAAGTCAGTTTTTTCAGGAATGGAAATCTTTCCGCTTTCCCGTTCATAATCAGCTGCGAATCGTTCAAGGTTACCGATCGCCACAGGGGGTTTCTGCATTTTCTGCGGATAATAACATACCTGTTCACACTGGACCTCCTGGGGACATACCCTCCCGCATACCCCAGGCAGGGCATTTGTTTCCTTCAAAACCTTGGCCGCATCGAGGAATTCCCCTGCTTCAATCTTCTTGATGAATTTGGGTATGTTTATCCCCACCGGGCAACCCGTGATGCAGGTGGGATTCGGACAATCAATACAACGCCTGGCTTCGTGTATGGCCTGTTCTTCGGTCAATCCCAGGTTTACTTCCGTGAAGTTTTTATTTCTAAGCTCGGGATCCTGCTCAGGCATATGCAGCCTTTCCAGCTGTGTCCTCTCTTTGGTCTTGAAATTACTCCTGAGCTCAACCCTCCATTCCTGGCTTCTTTGTTTTTTCAGGTATTCTAGTAATCCGCTTCCTTCCATTTGCTATACTTTTCTGTATTTATTTAGAAAACTATCATAGGCAACGACTTCTTCTTTCCGGTAGGCATTTAGCCTTAGCAACATCTCATCAAAATCCACCTCATGTGCATCGAACTCGGGACCGTCCACACAGACGAATTTTGTCCTGCCTCCCACGGAAACCCTGCAGGCACCACACATTCCAGTGCCGTCAACCATGATTGTATTTAAACTGGCCAGGGTCGGGATCTTGTACTTTTTTGTAAGAATGGCAACAAATTTCATCATAATGGCCGGACCGACCGTTACTACCTGGTGCACTTTCTCCCGTTTGATCACCTCTTCCATACCATGGGTCACCAATCCCTTTTTTCCATAGGAACCATCATCGGTCATAATGACCACCTCATCGGAGTGTTGCCGGATCTGTTCTTCAAGGATGATCAATTCTTTTTGCCGGGCAGCAAGTACAGATATGACTTTATTTCCGGCGGCTTTCATGGCCTCAACAATGGGAAGCAGGGGTGCCACACCCACACCGCCACCAGCTGCCAGTACTGTCCCAACTTTTTCAATATGGGTTGGGTTGCCGAGCGGACCCACTACGTCAGTGATGCTGTCATTCACTTCCAGATTGTATAGCTTGATCGAGCTGACACCAACTTTCTGAACGATGATTGTGATGGTCCCCTTATCAACATCTGCTGCTGCAATGGTCAATGGTATCCTCTCGCCTTTGTCACTCAAACGAACAATCACAAAATGCCCGGCCTTCCTGCTTTTGGCTATATACGGGGCTTCAATAACAAGTTTTACGACCTGGTCTGAGAAATATTCCTTTCCAACAATTTTATTCATCCGGATGTCTGTAAATTTCTTTCCTCAAAAATACGTTATAAATTTACTTTCCGGGGAATGTTTTCAAATGATTTTTATCATCAAATCCCATATGTGATATTTTTGTATTTTTAATGTCATAAAAAAGAAACCAATACCCATGCAAAATTTTAAGTCTGTCAACGAGATCCTGGAATTCGCCATCAAAGATGAACAAAGAGCTGCCAATCTCTATACCGATCTTGCGAAAAGAAGCCGGAACGATGAGATGCGTAGAACATTCATGCAATTCTCCCTGGAAGAACTCGGCCATAAGAAAAAACTCGAAAGGATTCAAACCGGCGGGGAGCTTGTTGTTTCTGATGCCAAGGTTCAGGATCTGAAAATCGGCGATTACCTGGTGGAAGTCAGCACCTCCAGGGATGACCTGAGCTACCAGGAATCTTTGATCGTTGCCATGAAAGAAGAAAAAGCTGCTTTCAAATTGTATTCCGACCTCGCTGCAAGGACCGATGACCCAGCCACCAGGGAGGTGCTTTTGATGCTTGCCCAGGAAGAAGCCAAGCATAAATTGCGATTCGAGATTGAATACGATGACCAGATCTTAAGAGAACATTGATCCACTGATCTGTTATGAAACAGGATGACTTTTCTTTTCTCGGAAACATCGATATTGAAATCGTAGAGGCACTCTACCGCGATTACCGCAAAGATCCCGGATCGGTGGAAAAAAGCTGGCAGCAGTTTTTCAAGGGATTTGATTTTGCCCGCGAGGAATTCAAAGATCAGCTTGCCTCTGAAACGCTGGATAAGGAATTCAAGGTGATCAACCTGATCGATGCCTATCGGAAAAGGGGACATCTATTCACAAAAACAAACCCGGTCAGGACCAGGCGTAAATACTTCCCGACCCTCGATCTGGAGAATTACGGGCTGTCAGACGAAGACCTTGACACTGTTTTTCATGCCGGTAAAGAAATCGGTATCGGGGCGGCTTCGCTCCGGGATATCGTTGATCATCTCCACCAGACCTATGCTTCAACGGTAGGTGCAGAGTACATGTTCATCCGCAGTCCCGAAAAAATAAAATGGCTGAGTAACCGCATGGAGAGCAGCCGGAACGTAACGGAATTTACCGAACTCCAGAAGAAGGAAATATACATGCACCTGAGGAATGCAATCGGTTTTGAGAAGTTTGTCCATAAGCGGTTCACCGGCCAGAAAAGGTTTTCACTGGAAGGTGCTGAAGTCCTTATCCCTGCATTGATCGGAGTGATTGAAAGGGGATCAAACCTTGACATTGAGGAGTTTATGATTGGTATGGCTCACAGGGGACGATTGAATGTGCTGGCCAATGTGCTGCAGAAACCTTATGAGAATATATTCAAGGAATTTGAAGGGGACGAATACGAGTCGGGGATATCCCTGGGTGATGTTAAATACCACCTGGGCTATGTAAATGACATCACCACCATTGCAGGGAAAAAGGTACGTCTCAATATGGCCCCCAACCCTTCCCACCTGGAGGCTGTATCTCCTGTTATACAGGGACTTGCAAGAGCCAGGATCGATCATAAATATGGGGGAGACTTCAACAAGGTGGTACCCATATTGATCCATGGTGATGCTGCCATAGCCTCACAGGGAGTGGTATATGAAGTGATCCAGATGTACAATCTTCCAGGCTATAAAACCGGCGGCACCATCCACCTGGTGATCAACAACCAGGTCGGGTTCACCACCAATTACCTGGATGGACGTTCCAGTACCTATTGCACGGATATAGGGAAAGTTACCAAGGCACCCATTTTCCATGTCAACGGGGACGAGGTGGAGGCTCTCCTGCATACAGTAAAAATCGCCATGGAATACAGGCAACGCTTCCATACGGATGTTTTTATCGATATCCTGAGCTATCGCAAGTACGGGCACAATGAAGGCGATGAGCCACGGTTCACCCAGCCCCTTTTATACAAGGCCATCGCCAAACATCCCAACACCCGGGACATCTACGCAGAACACCTGATAGAAAAGGAAATTTACTCAAAAGAGGACATCAAACAGGCTGAACTGGATTATGATGAGATCCTGGATGGGAAACTGAAAGTTGCCAAAGGACTTAAAAAGGTTTATATACAACGCTTTCTGAAAGAAGACTGGAAGGGGTTCAAATATGCTTCCCAGGCCGATTTCCGCAAACATGTGAATACCGGTGTGACCAGGGAAAAACTGCTCATGGTCGCCGAAGGGATCAATACCCTGCCTGCGGATAAACCTTTTTTCAATAAGATCACCAGGCTTGTGGAGGAGCGGAAAAAGGCCATTGCTGAGGACCGGCTGGATTGGGCGCTGGCGGAATTGCTGGCATATGGCACCTTGCTGACGGAAGGGTTCCCGGTTCGTATATCTGGACAGGATTCTATTCGCGGGACCTTCTCTCACCGGCATGCCGGGTTCGTGATCGAGGATACGGACCAGCAATATGTTCCCCTGAAGCATTTGAAAGAAGCCAAAGCAACATTCGAAATATACAACTCACCCCTGTCAGAATACGGGGTGTTGGGATTTGAATACGGGTATGCACTGGCCGTTCCCAATGGGTTGACCATCTGGGAGGCCCAGTTTGGGGACTTCCAGAATGTTGCCCAGGTGATCATCGACCAGTACATTAGCTCTGCGGAGGAGAAATGGGGACTGATGAACGGGCTCGTGCTGTACCTGCCTCATGGCTTTGAAGGCCAGGGGCCTGAACATTCCAGTGGCCGGGTAGAGCGATTCCTGTCCATGGCAGCCAGGAACAATATGCACCTGGTGAACTGTACCACGCCGGCCAATCTGTTCCATGCCTTGCGCAAGCACCTCTATGCCAATTTCCGTACACCATTGGTTATTTTTACCCCCAAAAGTCTGCTGAGGCATCCCAAATGCATTTCATCCCTGGAGGATTTTGAAAATGATACATTCCATGAAGTTATCGATGATCCGGATGTGGATACCGATGAGGTAAGGCGGGTGGTGTATTGCTCAGGAAAGGTGTATTATGACCTGCTGGCCCGGAAGGAAGAATTCAATGCCAGGGATGTGGCCCTGGTCAGATTAGAACAATTGCATCCTTTCCCATTGGAAGAGATCAACAGGATCTGCAGGAAATACACGAATAATTTACTGTCACTCTGGGTACAGGAGGAACCCGAAAACATGGGTCCATGGCGGCATATCCAGCAGGCTATGAGCACGATCAGACCCGAGCCGGTAACCCGGCAACCCAGCGGGAGCCCGGCCACCGGCCTCAACAAGGTTCACCTGATGGGACAGGAGGAGATTATCCAGAAGGTCTTCAGGCGCTGTGATTGTGAACTTAAGAATGTATATTGCGGACTCCAGTGTGTCGTTGGAAAATCAAAGAAAGAAATCCTCAAAGCACATCAATATTTCCAGAAGAATTAAGATATTCCATTACAATTTATTACATTTCGATTCCAAAGCCTTCAAAAATGATCATCGAAATAAAGGTTCCCAGTCCGGGTGAATCAATCTCGGAAGTCGAAATTGCCACCTGGCTGGTTCAGGATGGGGAATACGTGGAAAAGGACCAGGAGGTGGCCGAAGTGGAGTCAGACAAGGCTACCCTCCCCCTCATTGCTGAAGAGGCCGGCAAGATCAAGATCATGGCGGAGGTGGGTGAAACCGTACCGGTAGGTAAGGTTGCCTGTACCATAGATACATCGGCAAAGTCCCCTGAAAGAAAGAAAAAGCCAGCTGGAGAGGCAGCCAAAACACCCATTCAACAGGAAGCAGCACCGGCAAAGGAAGAATCTAAGACCCTCCTCAAAGGCAAGCCGGAAACTGCACCGGATGAGACAAACGCCAATGTCAGGGTCTCTCCGGTAGCAGCAAGGATGATGGAGGAAAATGACCTTTCTTTAGAAGATATTGTAGCCGGACTGAAACGGATTACGAAAAAGGAGGTTCAGATGATACTGGACCAGCAAGGGGTCTCTCTGCCATCTGCCGTAAAAGAGGCCGGCCGGGATGAGAAAAGGATACGAATCAGCAACCTGCGGAGAAAACTCGCTGAGAGGCTGGTAGCGGTCAAGAATGAAACTGCCATGCTGACCACCTTTAACGAGGCAGATATGAGCGAGATTATCCGGCTCAGGAAAACCTACCAGTCATCTTTCGTGGAAAAACATGGGATCAAACTCGGGTTCATGTCCTTCTTCGTAAAAGCGGTTACCGGAGCGCTGGCGGCATTTCCCAATGTAAATTCCCGCATTGAAGGAGAAGAAATGGTTTTGTCAATCAATCCAAATCAAAGTAACAATCTTGCTTTTAAAATAAAAGATAATGTAATTATTAATATTGATTCTGAGAATGCTATTCTTCCTGATTATATAAATGATTCAATTAATGATATAAATAATGCTATTTCTGCTTC
>DAOUVF010000397.1 GCA_030667765.1 Bacteroides sp. | reverse complement strand
ACCAGCATGTCCTTATTGTCTGTTGTTTTTACCCAGCGCTCCTCGTACTTCGGAACTTTGATATGGTCATAGATATTTTTATTGGTATTCGTCAGCTGGCTTGCCTGGCCGCTGGCAGGATCTACCAGGAAAATCTCCGTTGCATAGTCGATATCCTGCCTGGTAGCTACCATCACATCCCCTACCAGGGCAAAGGATCCATAAGTATGATGTCCCTTTGTGATCTGCCTGATATCCTTGCTCTCCGCATCCATCTCATATAGCTGGAAGGTGGCATGGATACCGCTGATGAAATAAAGTTTATCTCCCTTCCATATGACATGGTCCACATTCTGGTCAAAACCTTCTGTCCAGTATTCCATCTGTCCACTTGCAAGGTCGATCACAAAAAGCCTAACCTGATCCGCTTCATACCCGGGTGTTGCCATACTCTGAAAGGCCAGCTTGCTGCCATCTTCCGAAAAGGACGGGTATTTGTCGTATCCGGGCATTCCTGGCGTCATGTTTTTTGTTTCACCGGATGCCAGGTCATAAAGGTATACATCTGAGTTGGTGCTCATGGCATACTCCCTGCCCTTCATTCTCTTACAGGTATAGGCGATCTGCTTCCCATCGGGACTCCAGGTGATCTCAGCATCATCATGATAAGGAGCCAGCGGGGCATCCCAAAGCTCACCCTCCATAATGTCAATTGGTTCCCCGGGCCCTGTTTCATCATAAGTGGCCACGAAAATATGGCTATATGCATAATCATGCCATGCATTCCAGTGCCGGTACATCAGGTCATCGATGATCCTTACATTGATTTCGGGTAGATCCGGATAGACTTCCCGGGGTGTCTCCTCAAGCTTCACATCCATCGTAAGCAGGATATTGGAGCCATCGGGTGACCAGTCAAAGTGGTTGATATCGGACCCGATGAAGGATACCTGCTTTTTCCCATTGCCATCAGGTCCCATTTCCCATAATTGACCACCGGTGAGGAACCCGATCTTATCTCCGGTCGGGAACCACTTGGGACTATAATATTTCCCTGCTCCGTCTGTCAGCCGGGTTGGTTCACCGCCTCCTGTTGAAATTTTAAAAATATCGCTGATGCTTTTGTTTGTTCCCACATCATACCTGGCAACGGTATAGAGGATTTCTTTTCCATCGGGGGAAAGGTTCATGCTGCCAAGCCTGCCGAACTTCCAAAGGATCTCAGCGGTCAGTACGCCCCCGGCGATCTCTTCCTGGGTGAGAACCCCTGAGAAATCACCGACAATGCCGGCTTCTTCTTCAGGAGCCTGTGTACATGAGGATATTAGGATACCTGCGCATAGCAGGACAGAAAGAAAATAACGATTCATAGCATTAATTTTATGTGGACAAGAACCCGGGTCTATTTTTTAGTACTGTTAAAGGCTTCTACGATCTTGGTCTCAATTTCTTCCGCCAGTTCCGGGTTATCAAGCATTAAGTTCTTAACAGCATCCCTTCCCTGACCCAGTTTTGTATCAGCATAGCTGAACCATGATCCGCTTTTTTTGATAATCTCCAGGTCAACGCCCAGGTCTATCAACTCCCCGGTCCGGGATATGCCTTCTCCGTATATGATATCAAACTCGGCTTTTTTAAAGGGTGGGGCGAGTTTATTCTTGACAATCTTCACCTTCGTACGGTTTCCTTTTACCTCATCACCATCCTTTATCTGCCCGATCCGCCGGATATCAATGCGGACAGATGAATAGAATTTCAATGCATTGCCGCCTGTAGTGGTTTCAGGGTTTCCGAACATTACACCAATCTTCTCTCTCAGCTGGTTGATAAAAACACAGGTAGTATTGGTCTTGCTGATATTGGCTGTAAGCTTGCGTAAGGCCTGGGACATCAGCCTTGCCTGTAACCCCATTTTGGAATCACCCATCTCACCTTCGATCTCCGATCTCGGGGTAAGGGCCGCCACCGAGTCGATCACAATAATGTCGATGGCGCCGGAGCGGATGAGGTGATCGGTAATTTCCAGGGCCTGTTCCCCGTTATCCGGCTGGGAAATATAGAGGTTCTCAACATCTACTCCTAGATTTTCAGCATAGAAGCGGTCGAAGGCATGTTCAGCGTCAATAAATGCGGCTATACCTCCGGCTTTCTGGGCTTCTGCAATGGCATGGATAGCCAGGGTCGTTTTTCCAGAAGATTCCGGGCCGTAGATCTCAATTACCCTTCCCCTGGGATATCCCCCGACCCCGAGGGCAACATCAAGGGAGATGGACCCGGAGGGAATAAAGGCTACATTTTCTATGGCACTGTCACCCATTTTCATGATGGAGCCCTTGCCATAGCCCTTCTCAATTTTATCCAGCGTCAGCTGCAATGCTTTTAGTTTCTCCTGTTTGATTTTGTTGCCGTTCGATTCTTCGCTCATTATGATTGGATTAATGTTTATATGCCGGGAGGCTTGTGATCTCAGCCTTCAAGTGCATCCAGTATCTGGTCAGTATGGTTTTTAGTATCGACCTTGTTTATGATCTTAAGGATCACTCCCTCTTCATCTATGATAAATGTTTTCCGGAGGATGCCTTCGTATACTTTTCCATACAATTTTTTAAGTCCCCATGCCCCATAGGCCTTCAGTATCTCCCTGCCTGTGTCAGAAACCAGGTTGAAGGGCAGATCATACTTATCGATAAAGCGCTGATGCGATTTTTCACTGTCCGCACTGACTCCGATTACCTCAAACCCTTTCTTTATCAGCTCCCTGTAATTATCTCTCAGGTTACATGATTCAGTCGTACAACCCGGTGTATCATCTTTCGGGTAAAAGTAGAGAATCACTTTCCTGCCCTGCAGGTCTTGCAGAGAGATATCATTTCCCGACTGGTCCTTGCCGGAAAAATCCGGTGCCTTCATGCCTTCTACCAGTTCTTTCATTATGATTTGCTTATAATAGTGATTGTAAAATTACAAAGATTGAGAGAAATTCCATCCCTGGTTCTTCTCCAATAAACAAATTGTTAATATTTTTACCATATCTTAATAGCATCCGGGATGAAATATATGTTACATGGTAACAATTAGAAGATACAGCTTGCTCTGGATCATCCTGTTCCTCTGCTCACAGGATGGCTTGTCCGCAAATCCGGCGGATACCACCCAGATCTTTTATGAAGACAGGACCTTAAATGGTTTCCTTGACAGGGCGATCACATATCAGCAACGGGCAGATTCATTGTATGAGCTTTCCATTGAATGGAGGAAGGAAGTCATGAAGATGGATGATCCTGCGGAGCGTACAGCTTTGCAGAGGAGGATAGCCGGGGCAGAGGACAGTACCGGGATCTACAGGGAAATGGCCAGGGTTCATTTTGCTTACATGAATAGCAGGCTTCCTGTTGAACAGCAACGTAGTCCCTATCTCGTAAAGGACACCATATTGGATGGCATTACCGTTTATCAATACAGGCTCAGTGATGATT
>DAOUVF010000391.1 GCA_030667765.1 Bacteroides sp. | reverse complement strand
GAATGGTTCAGTACAGTGATGGAAGAGGATGGTATCCACCTGGGCAGACATGGTATCAAGGAACTGGATATTCCCCTGATGGTAGATTACATACGGATGGGTTTCTGAAAAATGCGGTAGCGCTTGTAAACTTTACCACCCATGCTCTCCATTTCGGCCCGGACTTTCTTGTTGGTCTCCAGTTCCACGTGGCTGTCAACGTATTCGAGTCCTGCTTTCCGCGCCGACTTAATCATCCGTGTTCCCATCACAGCATCCAGTCCGTGGTTTCGGTGATCTTCCATGATCCCGCCCAGCAACAGGTTCAATTGTTTTGTTTTTTTTCCGGCACGCAGGATATGAAATATCCCTATGGGTAGAATGTAGCCCCTGGATTTGCGTATGCCGTCGCTGAGATCAGGCATACCAATAAGGAAGGCCACCGGCTCCCGGCGGTCATTTTCCACCACCTTGATAAGAGACGGATCCAGCATCGGCAGGTACCTGGAGGCAAAATCATCCATCTCCTTTCCAGTCATTTTATCATATCCATAGATATCCTGGAAGGTTTCGTTCATAAGGCTCAGAACGGGGCGTATGGCTGGCTTTAATTCTTTTTTGTTCTTAAATTCCCTGATTATCAGGTTGTTCCTGCTGAGAACCCGGTCGTGGATGCGCTGGTAAATATCGGGTACCTGCTCTGGGATGTCCAGTTTATAGACCACCAGGTCAACCTCCTTTCCGAACCCGTTCTTTTCGACGAATCCAGGGAGGTAGGGGAAATTGCAGGTGGTAGCGATGACATTGGGTTCATCAAAGCCCACAATGAGGAGTCCCTGGGGATCTTTGTCTGAGAATCCCAGAGGACCAACCAGTCTTTCCATGCCTTTCTTTCCTGCCCATTCTTCAACAGCCCTGAGCAGGGCTGTGGCTATTTCGGGATCATCCCAGCATTCGAGGAAACTGAACCTGGCGTGGGATTCCCCGTGAGATTCATTGTACCGTTTATTGATTATCCCCATGATCCTGCCTGCCGGGCGTGCATCCTTATAGGCCAGGAGCAGGATGGTATCAGCATATTGGAAGGATTTGTTCTTTCGGGGATTAAAATAGGTCCTTTCGTCCATGTAAATGGGGGGGACCCAGTTGGAATGACCTTTATGTATCCTTGCAGGAAGGTGAATGAACAGCCTCTTTTGTTTCCGGCTCAGGGCCTCATGAATTTTTACTGACATAAAAAAGCCTTGCCATTGCTGGTGTGGCTTGATTTGGTAACCGGCTGAAAAATAGTCATTTTTTCCATATTCGCAAGCATTGGGGAGGTGCGCGTGCTCACCGGTCGCACTCCGTCTAAAATTTCTTAATTTTTGTTACATTTGTTGACTTTGATTATCCCCAAATCTCCTGTTTCATGGAAAGAATTCATGATTTTCTTGTCAACCTTGATCGTTTCATTGGAGGTCACCCCTGGTTTATTGTATTGCTGCTTGGAACCGGGATCTTTTTTACCATATACCTGAAATTTCCTCAATTCCGTTACTTCCGTCATGCCGTCAGGGTAGTCAAGGGAAAATTCGATAAAAAAGATGATGTTGGAGATGCTTCTCATTTCCAGGCGCTGGCAACTGCCCTTTCAGGAACAGTCGGTACCGGTAATATCGCCGGGGTTGCCCTGGCGATTCATCTCGGCGGACCGGCAGCTTTGTTCTGGATGCTGGTTACTGCCATGTTCGGTATGACCACCAAGTTTGTGGAAGTCACCATCTCGCATAAATACAGGGATATCCTTCCGGACGGCAGCATTTCCGGTGGACCCATGTATTATATGAAGAAGCGCCTTAATATTAAGACCCGGAGCGGGAAGATCATCCGGATAGGGACCTGGCTGGGCGCTTTCTTTGCCGTTGCCACCATACTTTCGTCATTCGGTACAGGCAGCCTTCCCCAGATCAACAGTATCTCCACCTCCATGTTCCGGACATTCGGCATCAATGAAATGTACACAGGGGCAATCCTGGCAGTTCTCCTGGGACTGGTAATCATCGGCGGTATCAAGCGGATTGCCAAGGTGACATCCAGGCTTGTACCTGCCATGGCAATCATTTACTTTGTTGGTGCCCTGCTGGTGATAGGCACCAATTATGAAAATATCATCCCGTCCCTGATTTCCATATTCAGTGATGCATTTACGGGCACGGCTGCCGTGGGCGGATTCCTTGGGGCAAGTTTTGCCTTTGCCGTTAACCGTGGGGTGAACAGGGGATTGTTTTCCAATGAAGCGGGACAGGGTTCCGCGCCTATTGCGCACTCGGCGGCGAGGGCTCATGAGCCGGTGAGCGAGGGACTGGTAGCCATCCTCGAGCCCTTCATCGATACCATCATTATCTGTTCCCTCACGGGACTTGTTTTATTGTCTACCGGTGTCTGGAATGAGAAAATTGACAACCAGTTCCAGCAGACGGACATGGTATTCCTGGAAGGTATCTATGATGATTCCAATCCTGACCATAAATTGCAGCTGGTTGATTATCTACAGAATGGGGATAAAGGGATATTACACAGCGGTTCGATCAGGGTTGAAAACGGTGTTATTGCATCCGAGGTGACCCTTTTTAATGCACGATCCATTGCCGAAGATGTCCGTATCTATAAGAATGGGGAATTGTATTCCGGGAATGTACTGATCAAGGGAGGGAAATTGCAGGACGAGCAGGGAGAATACACAGTGCATGGGAAATCACTCATGCACAGCGCACCGCTGACGACCGAAGCATTCACCCGCAGTGTCATGGGTGGAGGAGGAAAGTACATCGTATCCATCGGGCTCCTGCTCTTCGCCTTCTCGACAGCCATATCCTGGTCATATTACGGTGGCCGGGCAGTCACCTATTTATTCGGCAGCAGGTATGTGATCTATTACCGCCTGATCTATGTGGTGGGATTCTTTTTTGCCGCCTTTACGGATACTACCATTGTATGGGCTGTATCCTATATCACCATTGCCATCATGACCATCCCCAACCTGGTCGGGATCCTTATTTTGAGTCCCGAGATAAAAAGGACCATAAAAAAGTACTGGGTGGACTTTGGCAAGGAATGGCCCGGTGTCAAATTGCCGAAATAACAGCTACATTTTCTCCAGAAATACAATGTTCTCGACATGGTAGGTCTGGGGGAACATGTCGAATGGCTGGATCTCCAGGACCTTGTATTTTTCGCTCAGTAATTGCATGTCGCGGGCCTGTGTTGAGGGATTGCAGCTGACATAAACGATCCTGTCCGGTGACACCGACAATATAACATCCACGACATCCTTATGCATGCCGGCCCTGGGAGGATCTGTGATCAGTACATCAGGCCTGCCATGCTTCTGTACAAATTCCCCTGTCAGTATATCTTTGATATCCCCGCTGAAAAACTCTGCATTACCAATGCCGTTCAGTCCCGCATTTACCCTGGCATCCTGGATGGCTTCATCAATGAATTCAATACCGACCACTTTTGCCGCCTGCTTGGCCAGGAACAAACCAATGGTGCCGGT
>DAOUVF010000242.1 GCA_030667765.1 Bacteroides sp. | reverse complement strand
GATGAATGTGGAACAGGGGGTGATCTCCAGGTATTTTATATCACAGAACTCACTTGAAAATATTGTGAATGCCATTGACGGTGCAGGCGGGATCATCTGGATGGCCACCAATAATGGTGTATTTTCAATCAATTTTGCCACGGGTAAAATGGAACGCTTCGGAATTGGCCCCAGGATACCCCACAACAAGATCAATGATGTATTTGTAGATTCCGAGGGCAATGCCTGGATCGCTACCCGCAGCAACGGTATTGTATCTGTCAATACGGAAAAGGAGTATGCGATCTCAGCCGAGCAAATGGTCGTTCTTGAATTCATTTCCATCACGGAAGATGAATATGGGAACCTCTGGGCTGCCACGGCCAATGACGGGATATTCCAGTTCCTGGCTGACACCCTGGAGCATTATTCCACTTACAATGGACTGAAGTCCGCGGCCTGTTACAGTATCGTGGATGACCATCAGGGCAATATCTGGGTCGGACACAGGCTTGGACTGAGCAAGCTGGATCTTGAGCGGCGGATTGTTGTAACCTACGGGACTGAGAGCGGGATAAACGGGGACTGCCAGCCGAATGCTTCGGCTGTCACATCGGATGGAGTTGTCCTGTTTGGCACTTCGGATGGACTTGTCCAGTTTGACACGAAGAAGGAAAGGAGGAACCTGACCCCGCCGCTTACCAGTATCATCTCCGTGAATATAGAGGATAAGGAATATGATTTTACCAAACCCATCGTACTGCCCTATGGCATTTATAAGGTCAGGATAGAATGGATAGGATTGAATTATGCAGCCTCTGAGAAAGTGACCTACCAGTACAAACTGAATGGTTATGATGACTGGTCCGATCCGACCAGCAAGGTTGATGAGCAATACCCACGTATTGAAGACGGGAACTACACCTTCATGCTCATGGCCTACAACAGTGAGAATGTCGGTACGGAAGTCCCTGTTGAATTCAGGCTCAGGGTCAAGCTCCCCATCTGGAAGACCTGGTGGTTCATTACCATAGCCATATTGATGCTTATATCCTTCTTCCTGGTGATCATTAAATACCGGGAAAGAAAGGCCAGACAATTCCAGGAGATCCTGCAGAAGAGGCTGGATGAAAGGACCCGCGAGGTAGTCATGCAGAAAGACGAGATCGAGATCAAAAACAAGGACATCACAGACAGTATCAATTATGCCCAGCGGATACAGGCGAGTATACTTCCTCCTATCAGTAAGCTACAGGAGACTTTTTCAGGTTCTTTTGTATTCTACCAGCCACGTGATATCGTGAGTGGTGATTTTTACTGGTATGACCAGATGGATGATAACAGGTTTATGGTTGTATGTGCAGACTCAACCGGGCATGGTGTGCCCGGCGCTTTCATGTCAATGATCGGTACGACGCTGATCAAAGATATCACGGCAAGGAAAGAAGTTGATTCGCCGGCATCCCTGCTGGAGATGCTTGACCAGGAGATCATGTCTGCCCTGAACCAGAATATTGAAGCGGAAAGATCCAATGACGGAATGGATATCATTGTTTCGGAAATCAATATGAAGACAAAACTCCTGCGAATATCTTCCGCTATGAGGCCCATGATCATTTACCGCTCAGGTGAACAGACCTATGTCAGGGGTAGCAGGAGTTCTGTAGGCGGACAATACGAAAAGGAAGACAAGGTATTTGAAACCTTTGAATACCAGTTGATGAAAGGGGATAAAATATACATGTTCTCGGACGGTTACCCCGATCAGTTTGGCGGACCACTGGGTAAAAAATTCAAGATGGTCCGTGTAAAGAACATGTTGAGGGATATTCATGAGAAAACCATGGAGGAACAATACAATTACATCAAGAACAATTTTGAGATCTGGAAGGAGGACAATGACCAGGTGGATGATGTATTGTTCATGGGCATTGAAATCTGATCAGCCCTTTGGCCTGACCATCCTTTCAGGTAGTCCGGGTTTATTTCCAATCTATAAAAGTGATCTCATTGGTGGTATCCACATTGCTCCTGTTGAATGCCCTGTCCTGGATGTAGAACGAGTACCGCAGGGTATCATATTCGATGGTAAAATATTCGATATCCACGCTGATCTCTCCCTTCAGGGTTTTATTCTGTCCCTCCCTGTCAAGTGGCGGGATCCGGTAGTATGGAGGGGTCGGGAGTTCAGAGGTATCCACTTCCCGGTAAACGCCATTGACCATTTCATGCAGGGTCAGGAAGAGATTGTATTTTACTGAATCCGGCGCATTAATGCTGTCGAAGGAAGCTTCAAACCCAATATCTCCGTCTCCATCCTCAAAATCAAATGTCAGGGTTCCGGTCAGGATCTCCTGGTTCAGGGCATTGATCTTCTTTTCAAGGATAAAACTCTTGAATTCGACCCTCGGCACATCGGGCAGTGTCTTTGGAGTGGGACAGCCAGCCAGTGCCAGTGTCGCAATGACCATGGTATATAATATCCGTTTCAATTTAATCTTTAATTATGCCTGTAAATTTACAACGAAATAATATTAGTTTCATTATTTTCGGGGAAACCTATTTTTTCCTGAAAAAGATCTGTATGGGTACTCCGGTCAACTTGAATTTCTGACGCATCCGGTTTTCCAGGTAGCGTTTATAGGGATCGCGGATATACTGGGGCAGGTTCGCATAGAAGGCAAAAGTGGGGGCATGTGTCGGCAGCTGTGAGACATACTTTATCCTGATATATTTTCCCTTGTAGGCAGGTGGCGGGTGTTCTTCGATGGCTTCCAGCATGTATTTGTTAAGGACGGAAGTCTGTATTTTCTGCATGCGGTTATGGAAAACTTCCATGGCTGTTTCCAGTACCCGGAATACCCTTTGTTTATTGATGGCAGAAATGAAAATTATGGGGAAATCCTGGAAAGGGGCACATTTCTCACGGATAATCTTTTCAAATTCCTTCATGGTATTGGTCTCCTTCTCGACCAGGTCCCATTTATTCACCAGCAGAACCACTCCCTTGCGGTTCCGGATGATCAGGTGTAGTATGTTCACATCCTGACCCTCTATGCCGCGTGTGGCATCGATCAGTAAAAGACAAACATCGGCCGTTTCAATGGCCCGGATGGAACGCAATACGGAATAGAATTCCAGGTCTTCCGATACCTTGCCTTTTTTTCTGAGTCCCGCTGTATCGATAAGGAAAAAGTCATGGTTGAATTTACTGTACCGGGTCATGATGGAATCACGGGTGGTACCGGCAATGGGTGTAACGATATTCCTTTCCTCCCCGATGAGGGTATTGATCAGGGTTGATTTTCCAACATTGGGCCTGCCGACTATGGAAAATCTTGGGACTTCCTTCTCCTCTGTTATTTCCTCTTTTGCAAAATTTTCGACCAGGACATCAAGCAGGTCTCCCGTACCGCTTCCGTTGATGGAGGATATGGTATATATCTCCCCCAATCCCAGCTTATAGAACACATTCGCCTCATAGCTACGCATATTATTATCCACCTTATTGACCGCCAGCAATACAGGCTTGTCGATCCTTCGAAGCATACCGGCCACCGCTTCATCCAGGTCGGTAATGCCGCTTTCCACATCAACTACAAATAGGATAACGCTGGCTTCATCGAGCGCCAGCAGCACCTGTTTACGGATCTCTTTCTCGAAAACGTCCTCGGGATTTGTTACATAGCCCCCGGTATCGATGACCGAAAACTCCCGGCCATTCCACTCTGACCTCCCGTAGTGGCGGTCCCGCGTCACCCCGCTTATCTCATCCACAATGGCTTCTTTACTCTCTGTCAAACGGTTGAAGAGGGTGGATTTGCCTACATTCGGCCTTCCTACTATGGCAACTATATTTCCCATAAATGATTTTTTATTATTTGGGATTGTACCCGAATTGTCTCAATATCCGGTCGTCATTTCTCCAGTCTTTCTTAACCTTTACGTACATCTCCAGGAAGATCTTCTTTTCAAAGAATTTCTCCATATCAACCCTGGCCTTTGATCCTACTTTCTTAAGGGCTTGTCCCTGGTTTCCGATCAGGATTCCCTTCTGCGACTCACGTTCCACATAAATAATGCAACGAATATTGATGATCTTGTCAGATTCCTTGAAACTTTCCACCTCAACTTCCACCGCATAGGGTACTTCCTGCTGATAATTCATAAGGATCTTCTCCCGGATGATCTCTGATACAAAGAAACGCTCACTCTTATCCGTCAATTCATCTTTTGGATAGAATGGCGGGGATTCCGGCAAACTTTCCAGTATCAGCATAAATATTTTCTCCAGGTTGAATTTCTCAAGGGCTGAAATGGGAATGATGGTCGCATCAGGTACTGCCGTTTGCCAATCATTGATAAGGGTGCTTACCTGTCCCTCATTGCTCAGGTCGATCTTGTTGATCAGGATGAGCAAGGGGATCTTTAATTGGTTCAGCTGGTCTATCATCTCCCCGGCATTCTCCGTACTGTCTTCAATATCTGCCACATAAAGGATAATGTCAGCATCTGTGAAGGCAGACCGGGCGAATTTCAGCATATACTCCTGCAACTTATACCCCGGGCTTATCAGTCCAGGTGTATCTGAATAAACAACCTGGAAATCTTTCCCGTTTACAATACCGAGGATCCTGTGCCTGGTCGTTTGGGCCTTGGAGGTTATGATGGACAGGTTTTTACCGATCATGGCATTCATGAGGGTGGATTTCCCCACGTTTGGTTTCCCGATGATATTTACAAATCCTGCCTTGTGTGACATAATGTTTTACAGGTTAAAGCGTATGGTGAATTTAAATGCAAAATTATCAATTGTTTTGGGAAGTGAATAAGGACCGTACCGGTAAAATACCCCCAGCCCGTAACCAATGAACCAGTGACGCAATAAATTATTGAACAGGACTCCGGATTCATAATAGCCTTTCTCATAAGATTCCTGGTCGAGGTTAACATGGTTGGGATCATAGGTAAGCTGTCCAAATACAACACTGGTGGCCAGTACGATCCCCGGCTGGAACTGTCCCCGGCTGAACAGGAGTTTGCCGAAATCCTGCTGGAAATGGATATTGGCAAAACTGCCGGAAACAAATTCATTGAGCCGCATGGTGGCAAAGCTGTTTTCAG
>DAOUVF010000289.1 GCA_030667765.1 Bacteroides sp. | reverse complement strand
CTCTTTTTCTTTCACTTCAAAAATGCTTGCCAAATATTTATCTGAAAACCCCCACTCCTTTGCTTTAGCCAATTTCCCCTCAGGAAGATTCCCCCATGTGTTTTTGATTAATTCTTCCATGGCTGCACCAGGGAGTAATTCATGGCCCCCTTCAAAGATGGTCAGGTTTATGGAATGAAATTGTTTATAGTAATGTATCCTCCGGCCTTCCGGCAGGATAAGCGGAGCTGTCTCAGCTGGATTGAAAGTCCTATTGGACAACATATATAATGCATCTTCACGGGGGACCAATGCCGCTTTGTTTCCCTTCGCGTCCCTGACCAGTTTATTGTAAAAATTGATGGATTGTGTGATAGGCACGGACCCGGTATAGCCATCATGGATGCCGCAATAGATGTTCAATATGCTGTTTTTACGCCTGGTAACCGGTGTGTCCATGAAATATGGAGACCGGCGTTTGGACTCCTCAATGTCCAGCAACGAATCCTGGCTCCCGGTGCTCTTGAGAATATCCCCGGCATATTTGAGTCCCCTGCTGTCACATGCCCAGTACCAGTCCACCAGGTCACTGATGGGCACCCATGCAGAAAAACTCCGGATATCAAGCGAGGTTTTCATGTACATCAGTAAAGTTGCGTATCCTCCGCCGCTGGTTCCTATCACATGGATATTATCCGGATCCACATTTCCATGCTGTTTGGCGTACAGGATGGCATCCTCAATGTCCGGGATTACTTTTTCACTGCCGCATGCATCAGGATAGTTATTTCTTCCACGGAAATCGGGGTGGATATAGTTCCAGCCCTTTTCAAGGATCATTGGGGCCAGCGGGTCTTTTTGCCGGTAATCCCCGCTCCATGTATGCAGACTAACGATCAGCGGCTGTGGGCTGTCTCCCGATGCAGGGAAAAACATAGCATTCTGATAATCGGCATCCACACTTGAAGGAATGCTTATCTCCTGAAAAGCGCCAGGCCAGTCTCTTTTCCAGACATCATCTTCATTTTGAGCTGAATATGGTGGATTAGCTAAACCTTTTAGATAATCCAGGAGGGCATAGGATATAGCCTTTCCGAATGCCCTGGCATTGTCCTTGGTGACCTGAACTCCCAGGATATTGGCATAGGGAAATTCAAGTGTGGTTGCCAGACTAATGTTATCCAGTCCCCCTGCCCACCCGCTGAAACTCAACCCTTTGGTAAAAGATCCCTGGGTATTCCAGGACGTCCCGTAAGGCAGGAAATCCTTGCTACGAAATCTCAGCTCTCCAGTTGCGTGATTTTCGAGCAGCTCACCGAACCGGATCTGCTCAGCTTCCATAATAGGGTCTTTTTTACCAACCAGGTAGATCCATTCATGGTATTCCCCTTTGATCCAGGGGCAATGGAGATCAAGGGCTATTTTCAGCCTGCCATCGCTCCAGGCAGGTATTTCCTCCCTCAATGCTGCCGTTGATTGATAGATGGATTCTCCCTCATAATCCCGGTTATGGTCCCTCGGTATCCGGTTCTTCCCCTGTTCCCCGTTCTCCACTCCATCCTTATCCATGAAAGGAACGATCAGGAATTCAACCGTTTCACGCAGGTATTCCAGCTCAACCTCATTCAGTATACTTTCGATGATCCCTTCCAGGACATAATTTGCCATCATCTCGCATGCATGATGCCTGGCTGTGATCAAAACCATAGTCCCGGGTTTGTCCCCGGAAGGAATGATGGAAAGTTGCTCTATGACCCGGTTGTCAGGCGAGAGGCATAGTGTATCACGGTGCAGGCGATCCCTATTTTCTAAGCGGCTGAGAAATGAATCCAGGTCTTTCCCGGTATAGGGGAAGGCAGTGCAGAACCAGACTACTGTATCCTCCGGTGAAAATGCATAGGAAAAACCATTTTTATGCACACGGTTTTCACCGTACCATTTCCAGGTATTGTTATTGTTGATACTGTAAGCCGGACCAAATGCAGTAAACTGGTTATCCAACGTGAATTGAAAAAATAGCTGTTTCCCGCTTATGTTCGAAACCTTGAAATACCAGTAGAACCACTCACCATCAGTCTCCGAGAGGTCAGGTTTCAACCATATAGTATCACCGGCAGTCTTGACCACCATGATATTACCGCCGGCAAAATCAGATGAAATGATGGGTCCAGCCTGGGAAGAGGCAGGTCCCAAGGAAAAGAAAAACAGGGGGATCAGCAGGAATATTCTTTTTAAATTCATTTTGATATGCATTTATTGATAGACCAGCCTGGCTGTGGCACGGGTCGGACTGTCAGTTCTGAAACGTATCCAGCGCGCCTGAAAATGATCAGGAAAGCGGTGTTTGTATTCTGCACCCGGAGCTATGGTCACCCGCTGGTACAGCATCCAGGGACCGTTTCCTGCGGGGTCTGCCTCGATGTCAAAAGTCACGGGGTCATCTGATTCATGCGACAGTGTCAGGCTGCGGTCATCATAAAACCCGATCAGGTAGGGATCTGAAGCTTCGCCGGCAGCTGTTTCCGTCCCAATCCAGGGTCCACCCTGACCGGTGGGTTTGCCCAGTTTCCACAGATCATCTATTACCCCGACCCATACGGCCGCTTTGCCGTCGTCAGACCGGATCACATGGGATTTGTTCCCGGCCATGCCCGGCTTGATCCCTGTCATCACAAGCAGTCCCCGGTAACTGGCATAATCATGGATACGGAAGGGATGGGATGCGACAGGACGGATCTTCGCGAAACCATCTGCATTTTCGGCAGGCAGTTCGTAAAAAGTTCCATGACAGTTGAACAGGTCCCGCTCTGTTGCAACCTCCCTGCAAATACGAAGAGATGCGGCCATGGTTGGTTCGGTGAAGGCATCATCGCCCAGGGGCAATCTCCATCTCCTGTCCTGATCATCTGTTATTAAAATGGAAGATTCATCCACGGAAATGACATCTTCGGGTATGGCAAATTTATCGAGTATGAATTGAAGGGTATCAGGGTTCTCCACCGGGATAAGCTCAAGCTTTTCATTGAGCTCATAATATGCGGTCAGGGTTTGATCCGTACCATTGAACTGCTGGCCGGCAACTCCCAGGGTTTTCCTGTTGTTCCCCAGACCATACAGCAATCCACCCACGGCCTCAGTATCCTTTATGTCTGCCAGTCCCCGGAAGATCCCCTCCCCTTCCACAGCTCGCTTCTCATCTTCTGTATAACTGAAATATACTGTCCCGCGGCCAGATCTGTGCGGGATCACCCTGATCCATTCCCCGGTTTCTTTCTCTGAAAATTCGACCAGTGCACTGCCCTTTCCCTGGACATTAACCCTCTTCAGTTCTACCCAGCGCCCGTTGCCACGCCTGTCTGTTTCAAAGCTGAAATTTACGATGCTGTCGCTTTCGTTGTGAATCCAGCAGCAACGCTCTGACCAGCCTGCGAAAAGGAAGGGTTCCGAGGGAATTCCGGCATCCATCTGCTCGCTCAGCCAGATCCCGCCTTCAGCGGTTGTGGGACCCAGGCGGTCGGGCATGTCCAGATCAGTAAACCAGAGGTTGGAATTGGACTGGCCCGGTCCGTGAATATTTCCCTTTACCTTTCTTTTATTGAGAAATTCCCTTTGGGCCGAATCATCACATCCGAATACAAGCTGACCGCGCCATCGGGTAAAATCACCAATGACTTTCAGATAGGCGGAACGGGGCCTGATACCCCCGCTGTTCACCTTTGAAAAATTCTCCGGGAAATGCCAGAACATCCCGTGCATGGTCATGAGATAATCACGGTTTCTTTGTCCGCCGACATCCCGGATCCGTGGCCATTCGGTATTCCATCCATGAGCCCCGTCATAACTGTGGCTTGCCTTGGGGAGCCGGTAAAAATCCCAGGACCCATTGCCGGCATCCCTTACGCCCAGCAACAGGGATTTATGATCCCAGCCTGTTGTCCAGATCGGGTCATTTTCCGGATCCTCGTTGCCCTGTATCCCGCCCGGACCGGTAACCTCGACAAACTGGTTCCGGCGGACAAGTTTCCAGTCCGCTCCATTCCATTCCATCAGGGCTCCGGACTCAATATCAAACTGTTTGAGGGCTTCCGGTGATAGTTCACCATTGTTGGAATAAACCAGCACCCCCTGGCCCGAATACAATCCCTTACCATGGGCACCCGGTAAAAGGGTACCGAATTCTTCTTCGGGCAGCTCATGGGCATCAGGGTATAAGGTCTTTACTTCCAGCGTATTAACATCCACCTCATAGAAACCTTCCTCCATGCTGGCATAGTAGATCATTTCTTCCGGATTTTTCAGATGTCGGGCATTTCCGGTATGCCGTCCGGGCATTTGATCGTAGGGGATGACCCGGACCTGCCCGTCAGCTGAAATTGCATAGGGTCCTATAAAAAGTTGCTGGCTCTCCCGGTGGATCATCCTGTTGGCAGGTGTGCCCACGAGGCTCTCCTGCCTCACCGTCCTTTCCAGTCCCTGGTTTATTTCATATAGCTTGTCGGATGATCCGTATGGGAAATGTGGTCCGTAAGTGACAACCCACAGGCG
>DAOUVF010000446.1 GCA_030667765.1 Bacteroides sp. | reverse complement strand
TTCGAACATC
Organism: Bacteroides sp.; assembly: GCA_030667765.1. Taxonomy (GTDB): domain Bacteria; phylum Bacteroidota; class Bacteroidia; order Bacteroidales; family SM23-62; genus SM23-62. The sequence continues at coordinate 2,886 of DAOUVF010000446.1, read as the reverse complement.
ATAAAAACATTGTCTGGTGCATTATGGAGGAAGGCCAGGAAATAGGGAAAGACTGGCAGCTGCATATATCAAAAATTGCGGAAGCCATCCGTGAAGCTGATGATCATAATCATGTCATTGCCAACCACCAGCTTGGAGGCAATGTTTTTTACCATGCCAATGATCCCAATATCGACCAGTTTGCGATCCAGGGTAACTGGGAAACGGGCAGCACACCGGATAGTATCCATACCTGGCTGGTGAAGGCATGGAACCTTGCCGAAGGCAGGTATAACCTGAATATGGCCGAATACAAGACCCATGATAATCTGTCCCAGGCCGGTGACCGCGAGGGGATCAGGAAAAACAGCTGGGCCATTGCCATGGCCGGCAGCTATGTTATGGTTTTGGGTATGGAAATTATCAATACCCCCCCGGAACATCTTCAGGATTGCCGACGGCTGCAACAATTTTTTGAGTCAACCAATATCAATAACATGGCTCCCCATGATAAGCTTAAACATTCCGGAACAGAATATGTGCTTGCCTCGCCAGGATTTAGTTACATCGCATATTCATCTGAAAGTTCAGGAGAGCTCGGATTACAAAACATGGATGCGGGAACCTATGATATGCGGTGGTATGATTGTGTTACCGGACAAAGCATCCAACAAAACAATACAGGAATAGCTTCCGGAAGGCAATCATGGAAGAAACCCCCGGAATTAGGTGATGAGTTAGCATTGTACATTACCAGGTCAGATGAGAAAGTAAAGCCAGAACCTACTCATACACAGGAACAAGATCCCGGAAGGGTTGAAAAAAAGGCCATCGCAACCCCGGATACTCCGAATATCATACCGCTTGCACCGGATCAAAGCATCACCACAAAAATAAATACACCTTTAGAAATCCAGCTCACATATTATGACCCGGATGGCGGACCCGGTCCCTATACAACCTCAATCATCATCCAGCCATCATACGGAAAACTGACAGGCATGGGGAACGATCAAACATATACTCCGGTTCCGGGGTACACCGGTATTGATACCTTTACCTGGAAAGTTAATGACGGCGCAGATGACTCTGAAATCTCAACAATTCATATAACAATAGAATAATAAACAATCCCAAAATATTAATATCATGAAAAGCTACTTCCTCACCATCCTGTCCTTACTTTTACTTTTATTATCCAATGCTATTCCAGCATCAGCCCAGACAGGCACTCTTCTTAATGAAGAGATCTATCTCATCCCCCATCCCCAGGAAGTAAGCCTTGGAGGCGGGGATTTTGTGCTTGGAAATGAACTGTCCATAGTACTGGACAGGAATGCATCGGACAGGGACAGGTTCGCTGCCACTGAACTGGCAGCTCAGCTTAAAAAAGAATGGGGGGTAAAGGCTGTCATCGCCGGTTCTGCTTCCGGCAGATCTATCATCCTGACACATAAAGGGGTTTCCAAGGATATCTTGGGACTGCCCAAAAAGAAAGCCCTGCAGGGATATCAGCTGGCAGCGGGAGCCGGTCAGCTGGTCGTCAGAGCAAAGGGTGACGCGGGACTGTACTACGGGACCCAGACTTTATTGCAGGTCATTATAGAAGGTACAGATGGTCCTATGGTACCAGGAATGGAAATCACAGACTGGCCTGATCTTTCCGAGCGGGCTGCTCATTATGATACCAAGCACCACCAGGACAAGCGGGAGTATGTTGAAAGTTTTATCCGTGATCTGGCCAGGTACAAGATCAATATGCTGGTATGGGAATGGGAAGACAAGTTCGAGTATCCCAGCCATCCGGAGATCGGGGCCCCCGGCGCCTTCACCATGGAGGAGATGCAGGAGATCACCCGGTATGCCAGGAAATACCATGTGCAGCTGGTGCCCCTTGTACAGGGACTCGGACACGTGAGTTTTATTTTAAAATGGCCCCAGCACAGCCACCTTCGGGAAATACCTGCGTCCAACTGGGAGTTCTGCCCGCTGAAAGAGGGCAGCTATGAATTGCTGTTCGATCTCTGGGAGGATGCCATTGAAGCAACGCCAGGTTCCGAATACATCCATATCGGCTCCGATGAAACCTATGAGTTAGGCTTATGTGAACAATGCCAGCTGAAATCAGAAGAAATTGGCAGAAGCGGTCTTTATACCCTATTTACTAATAAAGCGGGACAACACCTGAAGAAAAAAGGAAGAAAAACAATGTGCTGGGAAAGGCCCATGGGATGGACAGTCAGCAAGTCCCCCGCCAAAGGGATAGAACCAGTAAAAAACCTGGTCCTGACCGAAAGTTACAGCTATGAAACAGAAGATTATCAGTATGCCAGGGAAGCGAAGGAAATGGGCTATGAACTGTTTACCTATGATCCAAATCCTGGTGTCGTTCCATTAATGGTTCCCTATATGTTTGCATTGAGAGAGGGCGGCAATACCAGCGAGGGTAGTTTGGAGAAATCATATAAGCATCTGACATCATCCACGAAGTCAGGGTACTTTGACGGTATGATCAATACATCATGGGATGATGCGGGACTCCATAACCAGGCCTGGATGCTGAGTTTTATCAATTCTGCAGAGTGGTCATGGAGCGCAAATAATCCTTCCCTGGAAGAATTCATAAATAATTTCTTTATGAACTATTACGGCGAGGATTCCAAAAACATGGGTGAATTATACCTCTTACTCAATGAGGCAAGCTACTATTATTTTGAATCATTTGAGCGCCGGGTCTGGCATTATGGTTACATAGGCAAGACCCATCTTCCCGATCTTCCACGTGGTGACAACCTGGAATATGATGAATTCTGGAACCGGGAGTATGCGGCAAGGATAGAAGCATCCCATGAACAGTTAATAAAGATGGACCGTGCCAGGGAGATTATCCGGGTAAACCAAAAAAGT
>DAOUVF010000406.1 GCA_030667765.1 Bacteroides sp. | reverse complement strand
TCAAACCTGCTTATTAGTCCGCCGTTATCCGAAAAATAAACCACCAGGGTATTTTCTGTGAGTCCCAGTTCATCCAGCTTAGCCAGGATACGTCCAACGCTGTTGTCGACATGTTCCACCATGGCTGCATAAACAGCATTACAGGGATATCCCTCCACCTTTTCCTTTTGCAGGTATTTTTGTATCAGCATTGAATCAGCATCCAGCTGTACATGAACATCATAATGTGCCAGGTAGAGGAAAAACGGGGTTTCCCGGTGCTTTTCCATAAAATCAAGACCGAGATCTGTCAATGCCTCGGAAAGGACTACTCCGGGCTTGGTATCCATGGGTACCTCCATTCGATCCGCGTAATGAAAGAAACCGCCTCCCTGATAAACATTGCTGATGTCAAAACCCTGGTTTTTCGGATAGTATTCCCCGCCCCCGAGATGCCATTTACCGAAATACCCGGTGGCATATCCTGCATCCTTCATGGCTTCTCCCAAGGTATAGATCTCCAGGGGCAGGTACTGGGTCCGGTTCTTTGGTACAATTACTTCCTCGTAAGGGCGCCAGTGACCCGTTATGAAATCAGTTATCCCGACACGGGCGGGATATTGTCCCGACATAATGCTGGCCCTGGTCGGTGAGCAAACGGGACAGGCAGCGTAGGCATTGGTGAATTGCATACCATTTTCGGCCATTTCTGTGAGGTTCGGTGCCTCATTGAACTTGTTGCCGTAAACAGGCAGATCGGCCCAGCCCATATCATCCGCCAGGATGAAAACAATATTCGGCCTGGCACCTTTCAGTTTGTCAGCCGGCTTACCTGTGCAGGAGGAAAGTATGAACATAGCAGCGATCATTGTCACCAATATGCCATTGAGAAGATTGTACTTTTTCATTTGCTGATTGGTTTGTTTATTTGATTACACGTTTTGTTATACTATCTTGGATGCAGTATACAGTTCAATCTACAAATTTATCAGAGATTATGAAACATCAGCTTTTTTATTCTGCCAGTATCATTTTTATGGTTTTCCTGTTTACCCTGTTCTTACTCGGAGGATGCAATAAGATGAGGGATACTTCCTCAACAGAGGAGCTGTACGCCATTTTTGAGGAACCACCGGCCGGGGCCCGCGCTTTCGTACGATGGTGGTGGAACGGGGATTGTATCGAGGTGGATGAACTGGAACGTGAGCTGGATGTTATGAAAGCCGCCGGGATAGGCGGGGTGGAGATAAATCCCATAGCCAAACCGGAAGGTGGAGATGAATTCGACTACGGCTGTTATGACTGGCTGAGCCCTGAATGGAATGAAAGGGTGAAGGCAACGGTGGAAATGGCCAGTGAACGTGATATGATCGTTGACCTGATCATGGGTTCGGGATGGCCGTTCGGTGGCAGGTTTCTCAATGAGGATCAGCTTTTGCAGGGAGTGGGACTTAAAAAGATGGAACTGGCGGGGCCTGGCAAATATTCATTAAATATTGAAGAGGTATGGCAATTACCTGGCCGGGATTTCGGGTCATATAATAATACGGATGCCCCGGGACCCGCTTTGTTTTTTCTGCAGATGATACCTCATGGCGCCAGTGGTGAGAGCGAACTGATTGACCTTATGGAAAAGGTTGACAGGGAGGGCAGGGTTGAAATAGAAGTTCCTGAGGGCAGATATGATCTCTATATCGGCACCTTTCAGAAAGCATACCGGTCGGTCATACACGGGGCTCCCGGATCCGACGGCCCCGTTGTGGATCATTATGATGCAGCGGATGTGCGTGCCTACATGGATAAACTGGCCGGTGCACTGGAAGCAGTGCTCGGCGGGAAGCTGGGGGACCATATACGTGCCCTGTTCTGTGACAGTATAGAACTGTCAGGGGCGAACATAACCGATGATCTTTTTGAACAGTTCAGGAAAAGACGCGGATACGACCTCAAACCATTTATGCCGCTGGTTTTTTATCATCCATATGAGGGCTACACTGACACACTCAGGTATGATGCCGGATTCAATGAGGATATACGAAGGATCCGTTATGATTTTAACAGGACACTGGTAGAGCTTTTCCTGGAGAGGTTCACGAAAACATTTGATGACTGGGCCAATGAACACCATATGCAGAGCCGCTACCAGGCCTACGGAATGCCCTGGCTGGTGGGGATGCTCGATGGCTACAGGATGGTCGATATCCCGGAAAGCAATAACTGGCTGTATTCAGCCAATGCCAAAGCACATGGGTACTGGATATGGAACAAGTACGCATCTTCAGCAGCCCATTTATCGGGTGCGGACATTGTCAGCTGCGAAGCGATGACGAATACCCGTGGCGTGTTCAGGATGACACTGGATATGGTAAAGAAGAACGATGATTTCAATTTCATTACCGGGATCAATCATTCCGTTTTGCATGGATATAATTATTCACCCCCCGAGGCAGGTTTCCCCGGATGGGTCCGATACGGTGCCTATTTCAGTGACCAGAATACCTGGTGGCCATATTTCCGCTACTGGTCCGACTACAATGCCCGTCTTTCGGCTGTTTTCCAGCATGCGGAACCCGTGACCGATATTGCCATACTCACCCCTGAAGCTGATATATGGAAACAGTGGGGACTTGTCAGGTATCCCTTCTATATGAATCCCTGGTATAATCATGATCTGTGGGAAGGATTCAGCCGCCTGGGAGTCATGGCAGATTATATTAATGAAGGTGTTATACGTAGGGCTTCCGCGGAAAAAGGACAGATGAAAAGTGAAGAGGCTGAATATAAATTGGTTATTGTATCGGGAGCAAAATCCATAGAACCTGAAACCGCTGCTGCCATTAATGATCTGGCTGAGAAGGGGGTTAAGTTCCTGTTTGTTGACAATTTGCCCTCGGAGGCTCCCTCATATTTTGAGAAGGATAAGAACGACCGGAGAGTTAAAGATCTGATGAACGCAGCATCATCCCACGAAAACGTACGGATTATTGATGCCCCCGGAAATGCTGCACAGGTGACTTCCTGGGCAGGAAAGGTGATTGAGGCTTTTGCCATCCGGCAGGACATCTTGATCTCTCCTGTACAGGATAAACTTTACCTGATTAAGCACAGAAGCGGCGCTAATGAGATCTACTTCTTTTCGAACCAGGATGATATGAACGGCCAGGTTTTTACAGCTACTTTTGCCAGTAAGGGCAAGACTGCCTGGCGCTGGGACCCGCATAGCGGGGAACGTTTTGTCCTTCCTGACCAGGACAAGGGCAGGATTAACATCCGGCTGCAGGCACTTGAATCCATATTGATCGTGCTTGAGG
>DAOUVF010000181.1 GCA_030667765.1 Bacteroides sp. | reverse complement strand
GGAAGCAATGGAGGAAACCAACAAGATCATTGACCTCTATGCTGATTTTGCCGAAAATCATATGGCCATGCCCGTTATCAAAGGCAGAAAGACCGAAGCCGAAAGATTTGCAGGAGCCATTGACACCTTTGCCATAGAAGCCCTGATGCAAGACGGTAAAGCCCTCCAGTCAGGTACCAGTCATTTCCTGGGCCAAAATTTCGCAAAGGCTTTCGATGTGCAATTCACCAGCAAGGAAGGAAATCTTGAATATGTTTGGGCCACATCCTGGGGTGTCTCAACCCGTCTGATGGGGGCCCTGATCATGGCCCACTCAGATGATAACGGTCTGGTGCTGCCCCCCAGGCTGGCACCACTGCAGGTTGTGATCGTACCCATTTACAAAAACCAGGAAGATTTTACTCGCATCAGCCAATCAGCCAACAGGATCAAATCGGACCTGGAAGAAGCTGGATTATCAGTAAAGTATGATGACAGGGACACTCACAAACCCGGATGGAAATTCAGTGAATACGAAATGAAGGGAGTTCCGGTCAGGATTGCTATCGGGCCGAGAGACCTCGAAAATAATACCGTGGAAGTCGCCCGGCGTGACACCCTGGAGAAAAAGATTGTCTCAAAGGATATGGTGAATGACATTGTTGTTGGATTAATGGAAGAGATCCAACAAAACATTTACAGAAAATCCCTGGAATTCAGGCATGAAAATACCTGCAAGGTGGATGATTGGGATGAATTCCGGGAGATCATGGACAAAAAACCTGGATTTGTGCTGGCCCACTGGGATGGTACTGCTGAAACTGAATTAAAGATCAAGGAAGAAACCAAGGCAACCATACGTTGCATACCTCTTGATGCGGAAGTTGAAGAAGGTAAATGCATCTATACAGGTAAACCCTCAGAAAAAAGGGTACTGTTCGCAATTGCATATTAAATAAAGCTGATATGAGCAATACAGATGTCAAATCAAATATCCTTAACAACCTGAAGGATAAATCTGCCGTAAAGCAACTGGTATTTGACAATACCATGAGTGTAATGTCTGACATAAAAAGAATCCTGAAGGAACTTGAGGTGGAATTCAATCATCAGCTCGGGGAAGCAGATGATAGAATAAAACTGGACTACCAGGACCATGGCATATACAGTGCCCAGCTGAAAATAGCAGGCGATCTGATCATCGTTACTATGCATTCAAATATCTTTGAATTTGACAGGAGTCATGGCATCTGGAAAACCTCATATGTGAAATCGGATAAAACAGCTTCCTATTGCGGGATCATCAACATTTATAATTTCCTCTCTGATTCCATTAAGTACAACAGGATGCAGGACCTGGGCTACCTGGTTGGAAGGATCTTTATCAACAAGGATTTTCATTATTTCGCTGAAGGTAAGCGGCAACTGGGATTTTTCTTCAATGATTTTGGGAATACGATCCTGGAAAAAGAATCCCTGACCAATATGATCACGCTTGCCATCAATTATGCCCTTGAATTTGACTTACTCGTCCCTCCCTTCGATACAGTAAAAATTGCTTCCGTCGAACAGATCAGTGACCGGATACAGCTTTCAAAATTGCGTACCGGCAAACGGCTGGGATTCCAGTTCAATGCCGATGATATTGATGGAAATTTATAATCACCGAAACTGAATACCTGCCTTAACCGTATTCTTTGTTTTGACGGGTAACATCTTTTTGCGTATTTTACGTTTATTGACAAACTCCTGATACACTTGAAGTATTGTCGATATATTCTGATAGTCTTGTTGGCTTTGTCCACGTTGCCGTCAATGGGGACTGAACCTGAGGGTGGCTTATATGACACCCTGAGGCTTGTTGAGGGTTCCAGACTTTACATCGGGGGACAAAGATTTAAATTCAAGGAGGATACTATCATTGTGATTCACGGTGGACTGGATTACCATGTCAAATATCCGAGGGGGAAGGCTGGTGAGATCTTTTTTGATTCGCTTGAAGTAAAGGCTAACAAGAAGCGCTGGACCAGGGAACTACACAATATTGTCATCACCTCACCGCGAATTCCGGACACTCAGGATACCATGTTAACCCGGCTCAGTGTGGATCCCTATATTACCTTTGGCGGGAAAGTCATACGCAACATCAGATTGACAAAGCTTGAACCTTTCGGTCCATCTATCTTCGATACCTCCCGCACCGCCGGTTCGAAAATAGAAAAGTTAGGGAATGACATGCACACTGTAACACAGGAACGAGTTATTAACAACCACCTGCTTTTCCAGAGCGGGGACCTGGTAGACCCGAATGAGATCAGCGATAATGAAAGGATAATAAGGGAGCTTCCATTTATTGAGGATGTCAGGATCTATATCGAAGAGACAAGTCCAGGCTCAGATACTGTGGATGTCAGGGTGGTGACCAAAGATGCTTTTTCCATCGGTGCCGGAGGCCTGTTGAATGATCTTGATGTGGGTAAGCTGGATATATTTGAACGCAATCTGTTTGGGCTCGGGCATGAACTTCACGCTGTCTTTTACTGGGATGGAGAAAGATCCCCCTGGCTGGGGCATGAGATCTTTTACATCATGCATAACCTGGGTGGATCATTCATCAACAGCACACTCAGATACCAGCAGGTATTCAACACGGAATCCTATCAGATGGGATTTGACAGGCGGTTTTTTACTCCGAATACCAAATGGGCCGGAGCAGTTGATCTCGAGCGTACCCGTACTTTCAGGTATATCAATTTTACAGATTCCATCAGTACGGATGTACCTGTTAAATACAATATATATGACGGATGGCTGGGACGGGCCTTCTATCTAAGAACTAAGCGAAATCTTACAAAGAACCGCCTGAATTTTGTCGTCTCATCAAGACTTTACTGGAACCAGTATATCGACCGGCCGGAAGTGGATGAACAAAACTTTTATCTCTACCAGAACAGAACCGGCTGGCTCTCTTCACTGGCCATTTCTTCGCAGTCATACTTCAGAAGTAACCTTATCCTGGATTTTGGCCGGACCGAAGATATCCCGCAGGGGATCTTGTTCAGTTTAACGGGCGGACTGGAAAGAAATGAGTTTAATACCAGGCTGTATGCAGGTTTCAGCCTGTCACAGGGAAGGTATCTTGGCAATATCGGGTACCTGTATACCAAACTTGAGGCAGGAGGATTTTTCCTGAAAAAGGATTATATGGAACAGGGAGTCATTAATTTCAGGGCGGATTATTTCACTCCTCTGTTCATTATTAACCGGTTCAAATTCAGGCATTTCATTTCGGCAAATTACGTGCAGGGGATAAACCGGTTTAAAGATGAATATATAGGCATCGGCGATGATGATGACATACGGGGATTCAGATACGGTCTCCCGCTGGGCACAAAAAAAATCTTCATTAACTATGAAGCAGATGCATTTACACCATACTACCTTTATGGATTCCGTTTTGTCTTTTTTGGTTTCATGGACTTCGGATTGATTGGTCCGGATATGAAGAAACTGCACGATGGACTGTTTTTTTCAGGTTTTGGAATAGGTGCACGGATCAGGAATGAAAGACTCGTTTTTGAAACCATCTCAATAAGGATTGGTTACTATCCCAACCATCCCGAAAAAGATATCCCGCTATTTCTGCATGTTTCAGGAGAAAAAAGGCTGAATGTCGAGAACTTCAATGTCACAAAGCCCAGAATTGCCGGCTTTGAGTAAATATTATAACTTTGTAGATAATTCGATATTTATTAACCTTTAAATAATTTTAAAATGGCAGTTTTAGTAGGTAAAAAAGCTCCGCATTTCAAGGCGGATGCAGTTGTCAATGGTGGTGAGATTGTCTCCGGATTTTCACTCGATCAATTCATTGGAAAGAAGTACGTGGTTTTTTATTTCTATCCCGCTGATTTCACCTTCGTTTGTCCCACAGAGATCCTGGCCTTCCAGGATAAAATGGAGGAATTCGAACAAAGGAATGTGGCCGTTATCGGCTGTTCTGTTGATTCGGCTTTTTCTCACTGGAAATGGTTGGAGACGGAATTGAAGGATGGTGGTATCAAAGGTGTAAATTACCCGCTGGTAGCAGATCCTCCGATGACGATTGCACAAAACTATGATGTCCTGATCGGTGAATATGATTACAACGAAGAAGATGAAGTTGTTTTTGAAGGCGCGGCCGAAACTTACAGGGGACTCTTTTTAATTGACAAGGAAGGGATAGTGCGGCACCAGGTGGTAAATGATAAGCCACTGGGAAGGAACATTAATGAGGTGATCCGCACAGTTGATGCTCTGCAATACAGTGAAGAACACGGAGAAGTTTGTCCGGCCAACTGGCAGAAGGGAGATGAAGCCCTGAAGGAAACACAGGAAAGCATTGCCGGATACCTGGGAAAATTAGATTAAGCATACAGTATATTCCAGAAAGGTGAATGATCACCGGATTCCTTACATTTGCATAAAGTGATCGGGATGCTCGAAGAATTCAGGCGTTTTATTCAGTCAAATTCACTTTGCCAGCCAACAGACAGGATCCTTATTGCAGTAAGTGGTGGCATTGACTCGATGGTTTTGCTGCATCTTTATTTTGCAGCCGGTTATAAACCAGGGATCGCCCACTGCAATTTTCATTTGAGAGGTGCTGAATCGGATGGGGATGAAAAGTTAGTAAAATCCGTTGCTGAAAACATGGATGCGGCTTATCATCAGCAGGATTTTGACACAGTACAGTCAGCTGATGAATCCGGGATATCCATACAAATGGCAGCCAGGAACCTCCGTTACCGGTGGTTTGAAGAAATTCGAAATAGATATGGATACAACTTCATAGCTACCGCCCATAATCAGGATGATGTGATTGAAACATTTTTTATTAACCTGTCCCGCGGTACAGGTATCAGGGGACTAACCGGTATTCCTGTCAGATCGGAGAAGGTCATCCGTCCCATGCTTTTCGCCTCCAGGGAATCCATTGTGAATTATGCCTCTGAGCATGATATCAGGTTCCGGGAAGACTCCAGCAATGCCTCCGATAAGTATCTCAGGAACAGGGTGCGTCACCACCTGATCCCCATGCTGGAAGAAGAAAACCCTTCCTTCCGGAATGCATTGATGGATACCATGCTTAAATTGTCTGAAACCGAGAAACTATACGAACGGGAATTGCTACAATTGAAGCAGAGGCTGGTGCGCACGGAAGGTGACAGGACAAGGATCAGCATCAGGGACCTGTCGGCACATAATGCCAGAAGAAGCATCCTGTTCGAGATACTCTCTGATTACAATTTCCCGTCACAGGCCATGGAAGATATCATTCATTCCCTTGAGGGACCCTCAGGCAAACAATTCCTGTCCGCCACACACCGTATCGTGAAGGACAGGGAAGACCTGATCATTACGCCACTGGAAAAAGAAGAAGAGCGGAAATATTACCTTGAACGGGAATCCGGACGGATATCGGAACCTGTTGACCTTGAATGGATGGTGGTCGACAATACGGAAACCTTTCATATTCCCAATGACCGGAAAATCGCCTGTCTGGACCTGCAGAAGCTTCATTTTCCCCTGATGTTGAGACATTGGCAAACGGGAGATTATTTTCGGCCGCTGGGAATGCAGGGTATGAAAAAGATCAGTGACTACCTGATAGATATTAAAGTATCATTGCCGGATAAAGAGAGGACCTGGCTGCTGACATCCGGCAGCAAAATTGCCTGGATTATGGGACAGCGGATAGATGACAGGTTCAAGGTCAGGCCAGAAACCAGGCAGGTCCTGATGATGAAATTCACCAGCCCCTTTCCTGATGCAGAATAGCAGGGTTAAGGTATTGTACCGGCCGGGAATCCCGGCTGATCCAACCTAAAGTTTTACGAATTCCACCCTGCGGTTATTTGCCTTGCCTTCCGGCGAGGAATTGTCCGTGATGGGCATGGACTCACCCAATCCCTTGGATTCCAGCCTGTCTGCGGCAATACCCATATCGATCATGGTGGATTTAACTGTCTCTGCCCGTTTATCTGAAAGCTCCATATTGAATGCATCATCCCCGTCACTGTCGGTATGACCCTCCACACTGAAATTCAGGTCCGGGTGATCCTTCATCAGGTCAACCACCTCATTGATGATCCCCATGGATTCCGGTTTCAGGGTAGCCTTTCCCACATCGAAACGGATCCCGTTGGCAATGATCTTTCCGTCCTCCCTCAACCGGTCGTAATATTTCACCCCGCCCTCAGCGATCCTTATGTTTTTGATATAAATCGGATATTCATCTCTTGCATGGTAGCTGTAGAAAGTAATTCCTGAGGGATTTATATCAAGCCGGGGAACGTTGAGCAGGCGTGTATCATCAAGATATGCCTTGAATTTTCCGTTGGTATAGGCCACTGACACATGGGCCCATCTTTTCTGAGTAACTTCTGTGGGATAAAAGCTCTCTGAACCAAATATCCCAAGGTAGTTGTATCCGATGTC
>DAOUVF010000013.1 GCA_030667765.1 Bacteroides sp. | reverse complement strand
CCTTATTAAGAAGATCATTAAGGAACTGGACCTGAATGACCAGATCTATAAACCAGGTGAGATATATGGCCGGATCTCCTCGGCAAAAAATAACCTGATCACTCCCCAGGCCTATTTTTCCAGTTCCCAGTTGATAGAAATGGATAAGCGAACCCGGAAACCCAGAATCGCAGACATTTATAAATTATATGCTATCAGATGCAAGAAATCCGATGCCATGGATTTCGATGACCTTTTATTGAATCTGTATATCCTGATCCGGGACTTCCCTGAGGTCCTTGCCAGGTACCAGGAACAATTCAGGTATATCCTGGTGGATGAATACCAGGATACAAATTACCTGCAGTACAAGATTATAAACCAGTTATCTTCCAGGTACAAAAATATATGTGTGGTGGGAGATGATGCCCAGAGCATATATTCTTTCAGGGGGGCGAGAATAGAGAATATCCTGAACTTTAAACATGATTACCCGGAATACGGGCTTTTTAAGCTGGAAAGGAACTACCGCTCTACCCGGAACATCGTCGAAGCCGCCAACAGTATTATCGCCAAAAACCGTGACCAGATAAGCAAGAAGATCTGGTCAGAGAAAGAGACGGGGGAAAAGATCAAACTCATAAGGGCAGCCACAGATAATGAGGAAGGATACCTCATCGCCAACCTGATAAAGGATGCTGTATATGCACATCAGTTGCACCACCGGGATATCGCCATCCTGTACCGGACCAATGCCCAGTCCAGGATCTTCGAGGAAGCCCTCCGGAAACTGAATATCCCTTACAAGGTATATGGCAGCCTATCGTTTTACCAGAGAAAAGAGATCAAAGATCTCCTGGGCTATTTCAGACTGACGGTGAACCCGTATGATGAAGAAGCCCTTCGCAGGATCATCAACTACCCTGCCCGTGGGATTGGCCAGACAACCGTTTCCAGGCTGGAGGAGATCGCGGCCAGCCAGGACAAAAGGATCTGGGACATCCTCCAGTCACTGGATGATCATTCCGGCATATTTAACCAGGGGACCATTCGTAAGTTGAAGGCATTTACAGCACTGATTAAAGGATACCGGGATAATCTTCAGACCATGGAAGCTTTCGACCTGGCCTATTCTATTGCAGAAAGTTCAGGGATCATGAAGGACCTTCATTATCAGAATTCACCAGAAAATCTGAGCAAATGGGAGAACCTTCAGGAAATCCTGAACGGGATCAAGGAATTTGTGGAATCCCAGGAAGAAGCGGAAGATACAACCCTTGAGTCCTTTCTCCAGAGTGTATCCCTGCTAACCAATGCGGACAGTGAGAAGGAGGAGGACAGGGACAAGGTAACCATCATGACCGCTCATGCGGCAAAGGGACTGGAATACAGGTTTGTCTATGTAACCGGACTGGAAGAAGAGTTGTTCCCATCCCGCATGTCTTCAAATACAAGAGAGGAGATTGAGGAAGAGAGAAGGTTGTTTTATGTGGCTGTCACCCGTGCCATGGAACAGGTCACCCTTAGCTATGCAACTACGCGCTACCGCTGGGGTGTTCCGGTCAACTCTGTCCCCAGCCGTTTTATCCGGGAAATCGAACCGGAATATATGGACCAGCCATTGGAGGAAACGCGGGTGGACTCATTTCAACCCGTATGGAAACCCTCACAAAAAAGGGTGGAGCGTGTACCTGTAATAACCGAAAAGATAAAAAGGATGAAGCCCGTTTCCAGGGTCACTCCCGCTTTATCCTCAGGGACCCAGTTTACAGCAGATGATCCGGCTGAAATCCAGACAGGAATGCAGGTGGAACATCCACGATTCGGTTCGGGAAAGATCATTAACCTGGAAGGAGAACTGCCCGGCAGGAAGGCAACAGTATTCTTCAAGTAACATGGACAGAAACAACTCCTGCTGAAGTTTGCCAAATTGAAGATCATCCGATAGCAGGAATTGAAAACATTTTGAAATCCCCGCAGATTTGCGTTCATTTGCATTTAAATTCATTTTAATGGAATACGATTATAATTCACAGCGGTCCATGATGGTGCTTCCGGAATACGGACGGAACATTCAGAAGATGGTTGAATATGCCGTACAGATTGAGGACAAGGAAGATAGAAATAAGGCAGCCCGGGCCATCATCGCGATCATGGGGAACCTCAATCCCCACCTGAGGGACGTCACCGATTTTAAACATAAATTATGGGACCACTTGTTCATCATATCAGATTTTAAACTGGATATTGATTCCCCGTACGAGAAACCTACCCGTGAAACTCTGTTTGAGAAGCCCAAACAGGTTCCCTATAATGACTATAATATCAGGTATAAGCATTACGGCAAGATCATTGAATTGCTGATCAAAGAAGCGTGCGAATTCAAGGAAGGTGAAGAAAGGAATGCATTGATCAGACTGATAGCCAATCATATGAAGAAATGCTATCTCACCTGGAACAGGGATGTGGTAGATGATAGATCCATTTTCGAAGACCTGAAGACCCTTTCAGGAGGAAAGATCGTTGTGGGGGATGAATTGAAGCTTGCTGAGACCAGGGATATCATGTCAAAGAGCAAAAAGAAAAGACCGCCAAAAAAGAAATAACCCGCATGGGCACATTTGTTGTGAACGGGGGGAAACCCCTTTCCGGCACACTCACTCCCCAGGGTGCCAAAAACGAGGCATTACAGGTAATCTGTGCCAGTTTACTGACAGATGAAAAAGTCACCATCAGGA
This sequence comes from Bacteroides sp., assembly GCA_030667765.1. Lineage (GTDB taxonomy): Bacteria > Bacteroidota > Bacteroidia > Bacteroidales > SM23-62 > SM23-62. The sequence continues at coordinate 15,309 of DAOUVF010000013.1, read as the reverse complement.
ACATACCCGATATCCGTGATGTCACCAACCTGATCTCCCTGCTGGACGCCATGGGAGTGGTAGTTAGCAATCCCGTCAAAGGCACTTATACCTTTCAAGCAAAAGACATAGATCTCGATTATCTGAGGAGTGATGAGTTCAGGGATAAGGGGACCAGCCTGAGGGGGTCCATAATGGTCCTGGGGCCTTTGCTGGCAAGGTTTGGAAAGGGTTATGTACCTGCACCCGGAGGGGATAAAATTGGCCGCAGAAGGCTGGACACACATTTTATAGGTTTTCAACGCCTCGGAGCATCATTCAGCTATGACCAGGCTTCCCGGTTGTATTCTGTCAATGCTCCTGCACTGCAGGGATGTTATTTGTTGCTCGATGAAGCCTCGGTCACCGGCACCGCCAACATCCTGATGTGTGCAGTACTTACCAAGGGCACCACAATCATATACAATGCCGCCTGTGAGCCATATATCCAGCAACTGTGTAATATGTTGATCCGCATGGGGGCAAAGATCGATGGGATCGGCTCAAACCTTCTGACCGTCCAAGGCACAGGATCCCTTCATGGCTGTGAACACATTCTTCTGCCCGACATGATCGAGGTTGGCAGTTTTATCGGGATGGCAGCACTTACCCACTCTGAACTCACACTCAGAAATGTCTCAGTTGAAAACCTCGGGATCATACCTGAACAATTCAGAAGATTGGGAATTGAGATCAGGCAGGAACAGGATGATCTTTACGTTCCCCGGCAGGAGCATTATGAGATAGAAACATTTATAGACGGGTCTATAATGACCATTGCCGATGCTCCATGGCCCGGACTGACACCGGATTTGCTGAGTGTATTCCTGGTTGTTGCCACACAGGCTAAGGGCTGTGTCCTGATACACCAGAAAATGTTCGAAAGCAGGTTGTTCTTTGTTGATAAGCTGATCGATATGGGCGCCCGGATAATCCTTTGCGATCCCCACCGCGCAACAGTTATAGGTATCGACAGGCAATATCCCTTACGGCCTACCACCATGAGTTCACCCGATATCCGTGCAGGCGTGGCACTGTTGATCGCTGCCCTTTCGGCAGAAGGAACCAGTACCATCCATAATATCGAACAAATCGACCGCGGCTACGAGAATATTGAACAACGCCTGAATAATATCGGAGCCGACATTACCCGCATGTAATTTTTTCTATGGCCTTCAGTTCAACAGGCCCTGTCAAGAGTGCATCGGCTCCTACTGTTGGCTTGAATATCGGTGACACCGGTCCTGAATTAACGTATACATCGCCCGAGGGAAAGAAAATTGCCCTTTCGTCATTAAGGGGACAGCTGGTCCTGATTGATTTCTGGGCTTCCTGGTGCGGTCCTTGCCGCGATGAAAACCCAAACCTTGTTCAAGCTTTTAATTCATTCAAGGATAGCTCATTCGAGAATGGAAAAGGATTTACCATTTACTCAGTTTCCCTGGATCGCAGCAAGGAATCGTGGATGAAGGCAATCAAGGCAGATAGGCTTTCCTGGCCATCCCATGTCAGCGATCTTCGTGGTGACAATCTTCACACAAAACTGTCTGAATTGCAGAAGTAATCCCTGTTATCTGTCAAAATACCCAGTGATATTTGCTGGCATGTCAATTTGTCCTGAATTTAATCTTGGCAAAACATTTGCTGAGGATGGGACACATATCATTATTATTAAAATGAGCTGATAAATGGCAAACAAAGAGAATATCGAGGATATCACTGGAAGCAAGGAAGCTGAAGAGAAGAAGGTTGATGGTCGTAAGCAAAAAAGTGCCGGTACAAGGCCAAAAACTGCCAGGACCAAAAAGAAGCCTGAAGAATCAACCAGGCTGAAGGCACTCGAACAGGAATTGCAGGAACATAAGGAAAAATACCTTAGGCTGTCGGCCGATTTTGATAATTACCGCAAGCGTACCATGAAGGAAAAAATCGAGCTGAGCAAACAGGCCGGTGAAGACATATTTGCCAGGATACTGCCTGTACTCGATAATCTTGAAAGAGCTATGAAATCGATCGAAGAAGCAAAGGACCTGGATGCTGTCAAGGAGGGGATGCATTTGATCTATAATATGTTCAAAGAATACCTAGGTCAGCAAGGGGTCAGGGAAATTGAGGCCATGCACCAGGAATTTGATACGGATCTGCACGATGCAGTTACAAAGATCCCCACACCCGAAAAGAAGCTGAAAGGCAAGGTGGTGGACATCATCGAAAGGGGCTATTTCCTGAATGAGAAAGTCCTGCGTTATGTAAAAGTAGTTATAGGAGAATAATGGGAAAGAGAGATTTTTATGAAATACTTGACGTCTCGAAAAATGCCTCCAAAGAGGACATTAAGAAAGCCTACCGCCAACAGGCCCTGAAATATCATCCGGACAAAAACCCGGGAGATGACAGTGCCGAAGAAAAGTTTAAGGAGGCTGCTGAAGCTTACGAGGTTTTGAGCGACGATGACAAAAGGGCCCGTTATGACAGGTTTGGACATGCCGGTCTGGGCGGAGCAGGCGGTGGTGGATTTGGGGGCCAGGGCATGACCATCGAGGATATATTTTCAAGTTTTGGAGATATCTTCGGGGATGCATTCGGTGGGTTTGGTGGGTTTGGTGGCAGCAGGAGATCTTCCCGCACAGTCAGAAAGGGATCCAATCTCAGGGTAAAAGTTAAACTGACCCTCCAGGATATTGCCAATGGTGCAGAAAAAAAGATCAAGGTAAATAAATACGTAAGCTGTTCCTCCTGTAATGGTACGGGTGCCGATGAAGGCTCCAGCTATTCTACATGCAGTACCTGTAATGGCAATGGGCAGGTCACCAGGGTATCCAATACATTCCTGGGACAAATGCAAACAGTGACAAGCTGTCCTACCTGTGGTGGAGAGGGTAAAATCATCACAAATAAATGCAAGAAATGCTATGGTGAAGGGATTGTAAAGGAAGAAGAAGTCATACCTATCAGTATTCCCGCAGGTGTGGCCGAGGGCATGCAAATGACCGTATCAGGAAAGGGAAATGCAGCCAGGCGGGGTGGTATAAATGGTGACCTGATGGTCATGATCATGGAAGAACATCATCCCGAATTAATCCGGGATGGCAATGATCTGTTGTATAACCTGCACATCAGCATCCCCCAGGCATCACTGGGAGCAGCAGTTGAGATCCCTACTGTAGAAAGCAATGTGAAGATCAAGATCGAACCGGGAACCCAGCCGGGGAAAATCCTTCGTTTGCGTAATAAAGGTATCCCCGATGTCAATGGATACAGCAGGGGAGACCTGCTGGTCAGTATCAATGTATGGATCCCTAAAAATCTGACGAAGGAAGAACAAAAACTTATTGAGAAGTTCGGAGATTCTCCTAATTTTATACCGCACCCGGATAAAAGCGAGATGAATTTTTTTGAGCGGATGAAGGGTTATTTTAAGTAAGCTGCACATGGAGGAGATCTTTAAGGCTGAGAAGGTTGTTAAAAAATTTATCAATACGGTAGCCCTTGACCAGGTCTCTGTCAGTATCCCCAGGGGAAGTATTTACGGTCTGCTGGGGCCCAACGGGGCAGGAAAAACAACACTGATCAGGATCATCAACCAGATCACGGCACCAGATGAAGGGAACCTGAATTTTAACGGTGAGAAATTACTCCCTGAGCATATTTCCCGGATTGGATACCTCCCGGAAGAACGTGGCCTCTATAAAAAGATGAAAGTCGGGGAGCAGGCGCTCTACCTTGCCCAGCTAAAAGGCCTCTCGAAAAAAGAAGCAATGAGCCGACTGAAAAAATGGTTTGGCAAATTCGAGATCCTCGATTGGTGGAACAAGAAAGTCGAGGAGCTCTCCAAGGGTATGCAACAAAAGGTACAGTTCATTGTCACCATCCTGCATGAACCCGAATTATTGATCTTCGATGAACCTTTCAGTGGATTCGATCCCATTAATGCCGACATGCTCAAGAAGGAGATCCTCTCACTCAAGGAAGGAGGCGCAACGATCATATTTTCTACCCACAATATGGGATCGGTAGAAGAATTATGTGATCATATCACACTGATCGACAAAGGCAGGACCCTGATCGAAGGAAATATCAATGAGATCAGGGACAGATACAGATCGGATACCTATGAAGTAGGTTTCCAGGGTGAGGCAGATAAACTGAAGCAGTCCCTGAACAATCATTACCAGCTGCTGGAAACCAGCAGTGAGGGAGACCTGCATAAGGCCAGGATCAAGCTGCTGCACCATACCACGGAGAATGAGCTCCTGTCATTGCTCATTCCATCGGTACATATTATCTCATTCAATGAGGTATACCCCAGCATGAACGATATATTTATCAAGGTGGTAAAAGAAAATTGAGCCATGAACAAAATCGGACTGATCATCAAGAGGGAATATACTACCAGGGTTAGGAAACGGTCCTTCATCGTTATGTCCATACTTGGCCCTATACTCTTTGCATCTCTGATGGTAGTACCCGCATTGATAGCTATGTCGGAGGACCAGGAAGTAAAACGGATTGCTGTTGTGGACAGTTCCCACCTGTTCATGAATGTCATCCCGGAAACCGAATACCTGAAATTTGATTACCTGGAAAATGCACGCTTGAATGATATCAAGCAAACATATTCAACGGGTGGCTATTATGGTGTGCTATACATTTCGCATATCGTTGCATTCGAACCAAACTCGGTGATTTTCTATTCTGATAAGCAACCCAGCCTGGCCACCAAGATGCATATCAGCAAAGCCATGGAGAATTACATCCGGGATCAAAAATTAAAAACCTATGAGATTGAGAATCTGGATAATATCCTGAAATCTGTAAAAACCAGTATCAGTATCCGTACCATCAAGATCATGGAAACCGGACAGGAGAAAGAAAGCCATACCGGGGTTGCCATGGCAGTCGGATACTTAGGAGGATTCCTGATATATATGTTCATCTTCTTTTTCGGCGCCCAGTTGATGAGAGGGGTGATAGAAGAGAAGGTAACCCGTATCGTTGAAGTTATTATTTCATCGGTCAAACCCTTCCAGCTCATGATGGGCAAGATCATTGGTATCGCCATGGTAGGCCTCACACAGTTCATGATCTGGGTAATAACTACCTTCCTCCTGGTGACCCTGACTACTACCCTGTTATTCCCTGAAATGAATATGACACCAACTGAGCAGGTCATATCCCAGGATATCATGTCATCCGGACCGGTAGAAGCAAAACCTGAGGCAAAGTCAGAGGACATGGACGAGATCATGGGTTTCCTATCCGGCCTGAAAGACATCAATTTCGCGCTGACCCTTGGATCATTTATTTTCTATTTCCTGGGGGGATACCTGTTGTATGGAGCCATGTTTGCCGCCATCGGGGCAGCTGTTGACAACGAAACAGATACGCAGCAATTCATGCTGCCACTTACCATTCCTTTAATCCTGGGACTCCTGGTACTGATCAATTCCATTAATAATCCCGACAGTTCTGTCTCATTCTGGTTCTCCATCATCCCCTTCACAGCACCCATCGTGATGATGGGAAGGCTCCCTTTCGGGGTGCCGGATTGGGAGGTAGGATTATCCATGGCCCTGCTGGTCATTACATTCATCGGCATGACCTGGCTGGCCGCAAAGATCTACCGTACCGGTATACTGATGTATGGCAAGAAGACAAGCTATAAGGAAATCGCAAAGTGGATACGGCATAGTTAGTGAACCCAATTTAATAATACTATCCTTTTAACATGGCTAAGATTTTAGTAATCGACGACGAAAAAAGTATCCGCAATACACTCGCAGAAATACTGGCGGCAGAAGATCACGAAGTTCTCTCTGCAGAGGACGGTCCCACTGGACTCGAACTGTTCGGAGAAAATAAGTTTGATGTCGTTCTCTGCGATATCAAAATGCAGGAAATGGACGGCATGGAAGTTTTGGAAAAAATAATTGAACAACCCAAGGATGTGCCGGTGATCATGATTTCAGGACATGGAGATATAGAAATTGCCGTCGAGGCAATCAAGAAGGGTGCTTTTGATTTCCTGGAAAAACCGCTTGACCTGAACAGGCTGTTGATCACAATCCGGAATGCCCTCGAAAGATCTGACCTGATCACTGAGACAAGGGTTCTCAAACGGAAGATCAGTAAAACCAATGAAATGATTGGTGAGTCTGAGGCCATCGTTAAGATCAAGGAGATGATCACCCGGGTTGCCCCCACGGATGCCAGGGTCATGATCACAGGTGACAATGGAACCGGCAAGGAGCTGGTAGCCAGATGGCTGCATGAAAAAAGCAACCGTGGAGCAAGTCCTTTTATCGAAGTCAACTGTGCCGCCATTCCATCTGAACTGATTGAGAGTGAATTGTTCGGGCATGAAAAAGGGGCCTTCACTTCGGCCCATAAACAGCGCAAAGGAAAATTTGAGCAGGCCAGCGGCGGCACCCTGTTTCTTGATGAGATCGGTGATATGAGCCTGTCTGCCCAATCGAAAGTACTGCGCGCCCTTCAGGAGAACAAGATCACCCGCGTTGGAAGCGATAAGAATATCGAAGTGGACGTCCGGATCATTACGGCTACCAATAAGAACCTGAAAGAAGAAATTGATAAAAAGCAGTTCCGTGAAGACCTCTACCACCGGCTGAGTGTGATCATCATACAGGTTCCTGCCCTGAATGAAAGGGCCGGGGATATCCCCCTGCTGGCTGATCATTTCAATGAGCAGATCTGTGCAGAACATGGTATGGCAAAGAAAAACATTACCGATAATGCCATAAAAGAACTTCAGAAAATTACATGGACTGGTAATATCAGGGAGTTCAGGAATGTCATTGAAAGGCTGATCATACTGTGTGACAAGGAAATTACCGGGAAAGACGTATCTGCATTTGCCTGATCATTAAAATCAGTAAAAACGGTGATCCCGTTTCATGTAGAACATCCGCTCGGCCGTCATCCGGGTCGCTTCTTCCACAGAAATATCCATCCTCCCTGCATAGCGTCTTATGTCTCCCGGAAGCGTCCTGCTACGTTCTATTTCTCTGACCATCAAACCAATTCCCGTTTCCTCCGGCAATTCCTTCAGGTATGACCGGTCTTCGCTCATATCATAGAAAACATAGATCCCCTTCCTGCATAACTCCTCATCGTGGATGGAGAGTAAGGGCAGATAATCCACAGAATGCCTGACTTTCATGAAATTAAGCCAGTAGGCTCTTTTTGACATTGAATCCCAGTGGATGGCCGTTTTTACATAATGCCTGGTTTGTAGCAGTTGGAAAAACATCAGGAATACCAATAAACCAAAGATGCCAAAGCGGACTAACTTCTTCTTATGTGCCTGGACTGTTGTGATCAGTGCAGCAAGGGGTAAGGCCAGGATACCATAAATATCTATATATATCCTTCCTCCAAATCCTCCACCAAACCACCATGTCCACCATGAGGCCATCAGATATACGATCAGGATCAGGGAGAGGCTGATGGGCAGCGTTGATCCCCGAATTATTTTCCTCAAGGGGAGGAGTCCAATAATGGCGAAAATCATCAATGGTGTATATAAAAGCCAACCCTTCCGGTAGCTGAAAAGGGACTCCATGATATGGGGATTGTCAAAGAAAAAGCGGTCTCCATGCGCTCCGTACGAATAATACATGATCTGCCCGGTGATCATATGCCAGTAGAGAAACTGTGGGATCCACGGCAGTAGAAAGGCAAATATCATAAGCAACACTTTGGGGATGTTCCTGAGGAAGAACCGTATCCTTTCAGTAAATGAACTCCAGGAATCCACTCCCCACAGGACAAGCAGGATAAGGATCAGCATATTTGTAGGCCTGATCAGCACGATCAGTCCAAATAGCATCCCCAGTACAAAAGTCCTGGACCAGGTTGCCTTTTCATACCATTTCAGAACCGTATAGAGAAATATTGTAATCAGAACAAAATTATAGGAGTGAGACATAACCGCCTCATAGGTAGAATAATAATAGAGGTTAGTCCCAAGGCCCAATAATAACAGGGTAAGGGCAGTGACCATGGGAGTAAAATACCTGAGCAGTATCTTTTTAAGAAAAATAAATCCTATGGCCACATAAACAAGTGCACCGAAGACCAGGAAAAACTGGTAGATGGAACCGAATCCATCCCTGGCTTCTCCGAAAACAGGTGCCAGGATATGTGCCATAAAGAAGAAAGGGGAATACATAATGGAAAGGCCGCATGACATATAGATGATTTTTCCGCCGTCTTCGGTAGGTGACCACCAGAACTTATTATCATTGTCAATCATTCCCTCATCCAGAAAATCCAGGCTTGGATCACCGTAGATAAAAGTAGCGGGCAGGTAGGCATAGTATGAGATAACATCCCACTTGATAACCCCCCGGTCAGGCCCATCATCCCGGGTCCAGTTATGATGCATAAAGTTAGTTGCAGTATACACCAGCAACAGGAAAATGATAACAATCCGGGGGTAATTATTTTCCGTAAAACATTTCTTGAATTTGAATACCGGCATGAATGGATTTTAATTGATCGGTTAAATATAATGAAAAGCTACGCAAAGATTTGGCCCGAAACTTGAATATATACCTGCTGTAGGGTATTTTTGAAGAGGATTGACATATGTATGAAAAGATGAAAACCAGGAAACCAATATTAAGCATATTCCTGATGCTATTTTTTGTTCTCCTTTCCGGGAGAACCGTCCTGAGCCAGGACAGCCGTCTTGGATACTGGCTGCCAACGAAAGGGACTTTGAGAATATTCCTGGTCTTTGCTGAAGTGCTGAATGATCCGGATGAACCTGGATTTACAGCCGGCTGGGCACCCGGACAATTACCACGCAACCCGGGGTATTTCTTCGATCATGATCTGGATCCTGGAGAATCCCGGAAGGGTATTATGACAAAATACTATCACCAGGCTTCTTTCGGGGAATTCAACGTCCTGGCGGATTATTATCCAAAACTTATCTCGGTAGATTTCAATAACTTGAGTGGCAGGGGTTTCCGGCAGGTTATGGACACCATCCTGCAACAGACCGGGGAGGATGTGATCACCGCAAACGGTTATTCGGTAAATGCAGGGGATTTTGATGAATTTACCCTTGCCTACGGACATGGTAGTTCAAAGGCCATACAACCTGATTCCATGATAGATATGGTCATGGTTATCTGGCGGGTCAATTCGAAGATCACCCCCTCTTCATCAGGTGGGTATTGCATGCCTTATCGCATGAATTATCCTTTTAAGGCCATGAAAGGATTTATGGCTTACAGTTATTTCGTGAATGAAGGGGCAGCCAATTATGTGATCCTGAGACATGAGTTTTCACACCTTTTACTGGGGGGAAATAATTTCCACACCGGAGGATCAGGTGCCGGGACCAAAACATTTATGTCCTCAGCAGGGGGGTATGCCATGTTGAGCTCGTGGGACCGGTCCTCACAGGTGTACAATGCATTTGACCGCAGGCGGCTTGGTTGGAAACACCCGGAAAATCAATACCAGGTTTCTGCCCGTGATCCGCTCACAGGGAAGGAAATTGAGACAAATCTCGTGTACAAACAATCCTTTAGTCATGGACACAACGAATTCATAATCAGGGATTTCGTTAATACTGGTGATGCGGTCCGCATTGAATTGCCCTACCTGCAGGAAACTTCCGGAACGATCAATAAACAATGGCTGTGGCTGGAGAACCACCAGAAGCTACCAGGAAGGTTGGATCATGGAAAGGCTCACCAAAAAGGAATATATGCCTATATCCAGGTGGGCAAAGAGGCTTTGTCCGGCCGGGGCACTTACGGTGGCAATTGCAATTATACCTGGCCACTTTCTGCCATGGGCAATTATGATATGGTAATTGATGAAGCGCAGGAGCTATACCATGTCAATGATGCCCTGGAAAATCCTTTTACGGGATACAATAACCTCATACTCGGGGCCTGGGATCTTAAAGACAGGGATGGCATCATTTACAGGGATGAATTATTCCTGGCAAAAAATATGAAAGTGAATGGTGAATTCCTAGATTCATCAAAATACAGCCTTGACACCTACCCGCTGTTCGGAACGGCATTGGATGCCTTTCAGTCCGGCGACAGGATAGCCATCGATCAGAATCCTGCAGCAGTTCCATTGCCCACCTATCGGACCTCATCAAACAGACGTGCCCGTCCTGGTGAACCCTCATCCAATGATAACCGTATCATCCACCTGAATGGCATCGCCATCGATGTACTTGATCAATTCAGCGACGGAAGTATACGGATAAGGATCAGCTGGGACGAAAATCGCCTGCAGTCCAATGTGCGATGGTGTGGAAATATTCAATTACATGAACAGTTGCATATCGATAAGAAGATCCGCCTTTTGCTTGACCAGGGATTGACCCCGCAGAAACCAAAAGATCCCCTTGAATTCCAGGGTGAGCAGGTCTTCGCAGATTTCTCTTCCCTGGTCCTCCAACCCGGCTCAAAACTGGTACTTGAAAAAAAATCCAGGCTGGTGGTTGACAACGGCAGTACCCTAACCCTGCTGGAAGGATCTGAGATCGAGATTGCACCCCGTGCAAGTATCATCATCCATCCCTCTGCAAAAATTCAGGTCGGAGATAATGCCATTATAAAGGGGCGGGGAAAGATAATCCTGGAAGAAGGTGCCAGGATTGAATTCACAAAAGAGTCCCACATCGACGTTAAAATGAAAAAATTCTAAGGGGTGGTTTTATACCTTCCATTTGATTTCAGAGATTATTTCTTCGCTTAACTTCCGTTGGGTTTTAATGAGTTCACCCATAATCGCCAGAAAATAACTGATCACCCCGAGGAAGGCCAGAATTGACACCAGGATTAAAGAGGGTATATACGTTCGTTCAGGGTCAGGATCTGCTATCCAGAATATCAAATAGAGGTACCTGGCACCCAGGATCAGGGCTGCGAGCATTAACAGGTTTCCAATCAGGGAAAAGAAGCGTCCCGGGCGGTACATGATAAACATTTTAATAATGGTCGAACCGGAACGCGACACATGCTGGAAAATATTTTTGAATAGCCTTGATTTTCGCGTTGTCGGATTGACATTAATATCAACTGAAACAACCCTGAGGTTGGAATTTCCGGCCTGGATTAATGTCTCCATAGTGTAGGAAAAGCGAGAATAAATGAAAATTCTCCTGCATGCTTTTGCTGACATGGCCCTGAAACCTGATGAAGCATCCTTTACCTTTGTTTTGGATACGACCCGGATGGTCCAACTTCCAAGCAATTGTAAAAGCTTCTTAAAAGGACTGAATTCACTATGTGATTTAATGGGCCTTGCCCCCACTACAATTTCAGCCCTGTGTTCGAGAACCGGCGCTACCAGCTTTGCTATATCCTGTCCCTGGTATTGATTATCTCCGTCCGTATTCACAACTATATCCGCTCCATTTTCAAGGCAATGGTTAATGCCGGAATAAAAAGCAAATGCCAGTCCCCTGTTGGTTCCCAGGGATAAAATATGATGAACCCCGAGATCCCTGGCAACCTGAGCGGTACTATCGCTGCTACCATCATCAATGACAAGGTATTCAATCTGGTCTATTCCGCTTATTTCCCTGGGCAGGTCCTCTATTACCCGGGGCAGCGTTTTTTCCTCATTGAAACATGGAATCTGGATGATTAATTTCATACGGAAGGTGTGTTAGATATGGTATTATTTTTCTCCATAACAGTTTTACTGAACAGAAATTTTATAACAGAAAAGATTACAACATTGGACAGCTGTACCAATAAATAATAAAATCCGAAAACCTCAACAAACAAAGAGTAACAAGACCAGTCCAGCAATCTGACCAGGCCGATCCCCCCCAGGAAAAGAAAATATTGTCTGAGTACCGGATGATCTTTCGATGATTTGAAAACAAACCATCTGAGCATAAAGAAATTAACAGTAACCTGGAAAAGTAATACGATTACATAGGCAGCCGGTTTATATAAATGAAAAAATTCAACCAGTACATAATTAAAAGGAATTGCAATGATAAATGCAGGCAACCCTACCAGGAGAAATAATAAAAATTTCACCAGGGTCTTTTGTTTTACACTGTTCTTACCCGAACTGAATGCTTGTTGTAATCTGAACCGCATTGGTCTTTTCCTGTCTTGATTCATTTATCGTTACTGATCTCCAAAGGCTGAAATCTTCCGGATGGAATGAGTCAGCGCTTGATACATGCCTTTTAGAAGATCGAGGCGCCCTTTTCAACATCATATTTCCGGGCATTCTTTGTATCTGATCAACAATTACGATACTGTTGTCCTCGAATGAAATCTCCCTGTTAAAACTGATTTTACTCTTCTTTTTCTTGAAAATCAGCTGGGATTTTAAATATTCTATAATTGAATTTCCAAAAATGAAGCTGACCGTTCTCAGGATAAAATGTTTACCGGGGGAATTTTGCTTTTCCGAATGTGGTATAAAATATCCCCTGACCAGCAGGGAGTCTGAATCCAACTTTTTCTCCCAGTTATCGGACCACCAATGTGTAATATATTGCTTTCCGTCACCGGTTAGGATCCATCCGAAATCATGATAATACTTTTTTTTATCCGGAGAATAGCTTGACAATATGCCACCCTTATTAATGGAAACGATGGTATTGGGCTGATGGCCCGAACCATACCTGATTTGATATCCCGCGTTTGCAAAATACCTGTTTTGCCCGGGGCGTAAAGGGCTGACAGGATTCAATTCCTTGTCCTGATTCAGGATCTTTTCCGCCCGTGCGATGGAATGGCCTATGTAATGGACCAGGTACCTGTCATCCACAGCGTGAAAAAAATGATCCGGAGCAGCGAGATCCTGGTAAAGATCATGAAATACTTCCAGCGCATCTGATGACAGCTCTTTGTCTTCATGGAACATCGTTCTGACAATACCATAGGGTACCATATAATCGGTATTTCTTGCATTATGCATGCCTGCATTACCTCCAAAGAACCGGGTTAAGGGATGGATGAAAAGGATGGCCCGCCGGATTGATTGAAAATAGTCATCGTCTTTTGTAAGGTCATACAGGTCCCATAAACAATCCAGGGTTACGGATAAGTATCCCAGGTCCGGGCCATCATATTCATTAAACCATCCTTCCATATCCTGCAGAGCCAATGTCCTTACTTTTAATTGATCATAATCAAGGGTGGATGTATCCTGATCTATCCTGTACAGGTAAGCCAGGGCAGCCAGTCCGGCCATTTGTTGGTTTGCAGCCCCGGACTCAAACCTTTTGGAAAGTTGTTGTCGTGCAACCCTTAATCCTTCAGCCACTTCATTTTTATCCACGATGCCGTCATACACTAGCCTGGCCACAGAAAGTGTGGAAAAGGCCAATGGAGGGAAGCCTTTCTCCCAGGGATAGTATTCTTCAAAGGCCCCTTTTCTTTTTGCCCGCTGGTTCCAGAACAGGGCGGATGCCCTAGCTATCTCTTCCAGCTGTGTTGAATGTTCCCGGAACTTATCCAATTGCGAAAGCTGGTAACAAAAATAGCCCCCTTGCTGCAGGATAATGGAAGAAAAATCCCTGATCCTGTAATGCCAGAAGTTCCTGTCAAAACAACCATACAGTGAAGAGTTCCTGTCCCGGCATACCTGGCTTAGTATCCTTGGATACGAGCTTTTTAGAAAATCACTGAATACAATTGCCATGGTTCTGAAATCTTTACTTTATATTCTCTCAATCCTTTTCTTTTGGCTGGTTTGCTGATGCTTTTCCATTTCAGCCGGAGCCCGTTGAATATGGGTCCCAGGAATTTCTCAGGAAAAAGGGACATTAAAAATCGCGATACCCGGTTCCCGGATATATGGAATATGAAATCTATAACCAGTTCCACCAGGATTCTTGAGAAATGGAGGTTTTTTGGTGCATATCCGAAATCCGGACTTTTCCTTCCGGTCATTATCCGGATCCTGTTCCTGATGTAACTTCCCCTTTTTTTAAAATCGATCATATGTCCATGCATCTCGGATGCAACTCCTGCATCTTTTTCCTCCAGGCTTATCAATCCTTCTTTTCGCATTGCTGAAAGTATCCCGGTCATTTCAGTGTTTCTTGAAACCACGACCGAAAATCCCTTCCCCTGCTTTTCATACTCGGGGGACCAGGCATCGCCCACCGAAAGATCGGCAAATTCGTTACAGAAATCCATGCTTTGCAGACTCGCCCTGGTAATAAAAAAAGGGATCAGAAAATTATAATATACTTTTTTGGATGTTATTACTTTTCCGCTGTCTGTAATTATCTCAAGATGGCCGGGCCATTCCCCGGCACGCCATTTCAGTGAGCTTATCCGGTCGCTCCTTTTAATCCTGTTTGTACGTAAAAAATGATGAATGGCATCGGGATACAGGGCAGTCCCGGTATAGGGTCCCAATATATACTTCACCTGCCGCGCAGGTTCAAATCCGGCCAGCTGCATTTTCCGCAGTACAGCCGATTGCTCTGGCAGACAGGTAATGGCATATCTTTTGCCTTTTTCAAGTTTCGCCAGGATATCCAGGGTAGATACGGGAATATATACCGATTGCGAGGATGCCATGATCTCCCCGGCTGTATGGGCCAATATCACCCTTGCCTTTTCCGGGACAGGGAGCCCTTGTTTAACGATAATGGCAGCATCGATCTTTGCTGTTTGAAGCAGGTAGATGAGGGTACTCGATATGATGCCCCCCGATGCTGCATTGTTCCTTATGTTATCATCCCTCGAATAACCAACATACACCGAATCAATGTGGCCTGTCAGCCAGTTATCGGGATACCCAGAAAACACTTTATTATACAGGTCGGGATAATGAATGCCTTTCCCCGGACAAAATTCCATGGGGTTTAAATGAAAAGTAGTGGATCCGTTCAGAAGTGGGACCGGGCCTCTGGGGGTATCTGTCATAGAGGCATTCCCCGACTTAACCAAGGCCACACAGGCACCACATCCAATACAAGTACCTGCTTTTACAATTTTCCTTAGCTCCCTGCTATTTGGCATCTCAGTTAAAGTTATATTACAAATATATACTTTCTGAAATGAAATATCTCAGAACTGAAAATAGATAAATGGCTGTAAATCCGCTGTCTGGGACTGATAGATCAGAAACACCAGTACCACCACGATGATCACCTTCACCCAGTGGGGGATGCGGATAAACCAGTTCATCCAGCTATCTTTCCAGCCCTGGGGCAACCAGTGCAGGATATATCCGAAAATCATCACAGCGAACACCAGTTTAAAGGATCCAATGACCTTGGGGATTACTGAAAGATCCATG
>DAOUVF010000015.1 GCA_030667765.1 Bacteroides sp. | reverse complement strand
TCGAAGAATCCTTCCCCTTCCAGCTCAATTTTTCGCATCTCGCCAGAAAATCGCCTCGGATATTTCAGGCTGGAAAAATAATTCAGCGTTACGGTAGATCCGTCCGGGAGTATAAGCTCCTCTGGCTGATCTATGGTAGCCAGGGTCTTATAACTATACCTGTTCACCACATAGATACCACTGAATGTGAGGATGACTGCAAGCATAGCTGCCACTGCGATCCTTCCTATATAGAAACTGGCAGACCTTTTCAAGCCTGGCCGTAAGTTTAGTACCTTCCCACCCTCTTCCATCCTGGATTCAAGGACATGCCACTCTGCATCCAGGTCAATTCCGGCCACAGATTCAATCCTGCCAAGCTTTTCCCATACCGAACGGTACTGGTCAAGATGCCTGGTGTGATCAGGATCCTCTGCCAGCCAGCGCTTTAATTCCTTCTCCTCGGATGCGCTTGATTCACCGGATAGATGCCTGGTTATCAGCTCAATGTCTATATGTTTATCCTTCTTCTCCATTTTTTCCTCCACTCATTACACACACGAAAGCCGTTCTACCCTTACCTGGATTATCAAAGTTTTTATATTCTCTATCCGGTATTTGCAAAAGTGTTTATGGGCGCATTATTCAAAGGATCAGTTTAAGTGTGTCAATATAAACAGAATTATCATTCCTAAATAATCTATCAGTTTCTCCCTGAGTATTTTCAGGGCTTTAGACATCTGTGTTTCCACGGTTTTAACCGAGATGCCCAATTTTTCCGCAATCTCAGCATATTTCAGTCCCTCGAAACGGTTCATCATAAAGATCTCCCTGCATTTTTCCGGAAGTGCCTGCAATGCATCGTAGATCTGTTGTTCAAGCTCCTGTTCCTCCAGCCGGTCAACACCATCACTGAATTCCGTACTGTCAAGTCTTTGAAAACGGTTTTCGTCCTTATCAAACTTTTTCTGGTCCCGGATATAATTCAGACAGCGGTTATGTACGGATGTGAATAAATATGATTTCAACGGGGAACTGGTATCAACCTGCTGCCTTTTTTCCCAAAGGTTTATAAAAACATTATGTACAATTTCCTTGGCTGTATCCTGGTCGGGAAGATACTTCTGTGCAAATAATACCAGCGAAGGAAAGAAGGACCTGAACAGTTCCTCAAAGGCACGTTTATCCATCTTGATCTCTATGTTTCTTTCCTTGGCAGCCATGGTGGTATGACAGCCCTAAATATAAGAAGAATGGTAAAAGTGCAGCAAGGAAGTTATTCACCTCAGCACATAGATTTCATCGATATTATCATTAAGGATTGATTTAACACAAATCAGGGTGATTCCGGCAGCCCGCAGATGGCCGGTCATTTTAAACATTTTATAATGGATACCAACAATTTACTGAAATCAGATGCTGGTTTCAGGACTCTCAGCAATGAGGAACAATTTGAGACTTATGGTGGCTGGGCTTATAAGGGACCTGTCCCTGTCCTCATGTGGGTAGAGTTATTAATAGAAGTACTGACAAACAGGCAAGATTGATTTCTGTTGTTGCAGGATTGTAGTATCTTACAGATACACATCGAACCAATCCTGCATGAAATCCCGGCAGATCAGCATTGTCGCCATGATTCTTGTGATCCTTACCGGGATCTGGATCTTTTGCATGATCCTGCTCATGCAGCAGCAGGGGGCAGTCATCGCCACTTTTGAAGATGCCTACGATTTTGTCAAAGATCCGGGTGGATTATTTTATGTCACTTATCTGAATGTTGTTGTTCTGACCATCTTCGATGTTGTCCTGTTCGGCATGCTCTACCTGTATTGAAAACCTGCATATCCTGTCCTTTCACTCTGCGGAGTTCTTTTCGTTCCGGTCTACGCATCTTACAACATGTTCGTGTACATTTCGCAGGTCTCTGTTGTCCAGAAAATTATATCAGTTTATGATGGACTGATCAGTGAAGAGGTCATGCAGGTATTGCTGGGGCAATTCATACAGTTGTGGGAACATTCCACCATTGCATTCATCAATAATTATGCTTACGCGATCCTCGGTATCCCTTCGGTCCTGTTCGGAATTGCCATCTACCGGATGAAACCGGGATTGAGCAAAGCCACGGGTTTGCTGCTGATATTAAATGCCCTGGCCTGTTTGCTGGGGATTATCGGGATCATCATGGGGAATCAGGCCCTGGCCCACGGATCAGTCATCGGAGGTGGTTTGTTCTTTCTCTCACTCATCGGCATGAGTATTCTTTTCTGGAGGGATTAAAATCAATTTCAGAGGCGTTTTTTTTTCAATAAATTATATCTATTTTCGCCTTCTCTTAAAATTGAAACCACTCTAAGACAAAACCAATAATATCATGAGAATTATCAAATTAGTATTGATCATGCTGGTGATGAGTCAATTTGTAACTGCACAGGAGAATCCCGATACAAGCTATTGGACGCATTCCGGTAAAGTCGCATTGAATTTTTCACAGGTGGGCCTTTCAAACTGGACGGGGGGTGGAGACCCTTCCATGTCATTTAATGGCATTTTCAATTATACTTTCAAATTTGAGAGGGATCCACATCTGTGGCAAAACATGCTGGATGCCGGTTATGGTGCCCAACGGATCGGCGGTAAAGAAGAGCCTTTTAAAAAATCAGATGATAAATTTGTGTTCATCTCAAGATATGGATACAAGATCAAGGGTAAGTGGTATGTTTCGGCTATGTCTGATTTCCGGACCCAGTTTTACAAGGGATATTCCTATGACAATGACACAAGCATTTATATCTCAACCTTCATGGCTCCTGCTTATTGGAAACTCGGTCTTGGGATTACTTACAGTCATAAATTTTCGGAAGAAGAGTCATTTTCATTTACCTTTTCCCCGTTGGATGGCCGGACCACCTTTGTGCTTGATGATGAATTATCCGGGCAGGGGGCTTTTGGTGTCGATCCCGGTCAGAAAACCGAATTCCATGCAGGGATGGACCTGACAATGGCCTTTAATAAAGAACTGGTCAAGAATGTAACACTTACGACGACGCTGGGCCTGTTTTCAAGGTATGAGGACCTGGCAGTAGTAGATGTCAACTGGGATATGGCGATCTGGTTCAAGATCAATGAGTTCTTATCAGCAAATATATCTACCCAGCTCATATACAACCAGGATATAGAGTTTACAAATCCGGATGGAACAAGCTATGGGTCCGCAGTACAATTCAAAGAGGTTCTTGGAATTGGAATAGTATATTCATTTTGAGTAAAGGGGACGACTCCCTTACCAGATAAACGGGAACAACCTGTATTTCACTTTTTCTCCAGCTATGTCAACGGGGTTTTATTTCAATGGAAATGCCCATCTTTTTCATCAATTCTGTCGCATTCATTGTCTGGCAGACACCATTGCGGAGTTTGTAGTCATAGATAAACTCCTCTTTGTCGATCTGCACTTCAAAGCAATAATTCCTTATATGATCCGGGAACTCGGTTTCCAGTTTGCTGAGTTCCAGGTCATGTGTGGCAATGAGTCCCGCACTGTTCAATTCAATCAGCTGCCGGATAAACATGTCGGAACCAAAATGCTTGTCCCGTGAATTCGTTCCCTTCAGGATCTCATCGAGAAGTACGAGGGACTGCTGACCCTGGTTATGAATTTCAATGATCTTGCGAAGCCGTTTTAATTCTGCATAAAATGTGGATTCCCTGCTGCTCAGTGAATCCCTGATCCTCATGCTGGTGAATATATCAACGGGTCTGAACCTCATCTTCCTGGCCATCACAGGAGCTCCGGCAGCCGCAAGGACCAGGTTCACCCCAACTGTACGCAGAAAGGTACTTTTTCCGGCCATATTGGATCCGGTGATCAGCATAAACTGCCCGAAATGATCAAAACTGATATCATTGGGAATATTCTCATCGGGAAGTATCAGGGGATGGCTGAGTAATTCTGCCCGGATGATGGGGCCTTCCTGATCCGGTATGGGAAAAACCGACTCCGGGACATTGAACCGGAAGCCGGCCAGGCTGTTCAGTGCTTCGAATTCTCCAAGTACGGCAAACCAGCCTGGTAACTCCCGGGCACTGTTTTTTTTCCATTTCTCCAGGCGCAGGATACATTGCAGATCCCACATCAGCAATCCATTCAAAACGACCCCCATGATCATGTTCAGCCTCCTGTCGAAATCAACAACAATGCGGGCGAGGGATCGCAATTTTTGTCCCACACTCCTGCCATCAGATCTCAGTTCCTCCTGGAGTGCCTGTAACCGGGCAGATTCAAATTTTTCCCCTTCGACGAGTCGTATGAGATCAGCATATTTGACAAGCAGTTCGTACTTACGGCTTATCTGGTTGTGATGATGGTTGATCCGCCTGAGATTCCAACCTGCCAATCCAAGCTGGATGAGGATAAATGTAACCGGTATGTTCCATGGGATCAGCCAGGAAACCAATGCCAGGCTGCTAATTGTCAGTAAAGGAAGAAGGATGAGCATGCTTCTGTATATCCTGTTGCCCAGCATCATGGGGCGCGTAGAAAGCCAGGCAATGAGAGCTTCATAATCCTGTTCTGTTTCTTTCGAGAGTCTGCCACTGGCGTAAAATTTCTGCCGCCAGTCAAGCTTATCACTAAGTTCTGCTACAGCCTGCTGCCTTTCAACTATTATTGCCGGTTCAGCGGGACGAGACAGCCAACCGGCCAGACATTCCCTTCCCCTGGCTATACTGGTACGGTTCAGGTACTGGAACAGGGATCTTTCACCAAAAATATCAAGATCGGAAGTATAGGGGTGTTCCGGATCAATGTATGGCTGTCCCATGTCAAGATCACTAAAATCCCACCTGAGTGCATTTATTTCCAATTTATTGATTGCGTGCAGTTCTTCCAGGAGTTTTTTCCTGCTTGAAAGCTTCGAACTACGGTTCACGAAAAGAAGGAGGATGCTGATAGCCGCAAGGGCAGATCCAATCGCTACGTAGATGTTTACGGACAGTAGTTTGACCAGCAGGAAGATAGCAGCTGCAAAAGAAAGAAGGCGGAACAGGGAATACCAGTTACTACGCTTTTTTATGCTTGCAATTTCAGTCTCACATGTTGCTATCCTGGACCGGTAGATATGCGCTGTATCCTTGTCCATTATTGCAGGATTTCATCAAGGATTTTTTCGGCATCCTCGACAAACTTTGCACATCTGGACTGAAAGTATCCTTCCCGTTCAGCCTCTTCTATTCCTTCCTTGATCTGAAGGTCGACACCCAGTAGTTCCCTGCAATTAAGGCTGCCATGAAGCTCTATGAAGCGCCTGTTAAATTCCTCGATGAGGCCATAGGTTTTATCCCGTGAGGCTTCATCATCCGGGTTAACCCGCCCATGGAGCGCACCGATCACCATATAGGCCCCTGTTACAGCACCGCATGTTTGCTGCATCTTTGCCATGCCAGCTCCGAAACCGGTAGCTATTTTCAGTGAGTTCGTAACCGAAAGACCTGTAAGATCTGACTTGGCGGCCAGAACTGATTGAGCACAATTAAGTCCCTTGTCAAAAAGCTTGTGGGCAGCATCTTTTGTCATAATTCCTTGATAAGTTTTGGTTATTATCCCGGAAAATTAGGTATTTTTATTCCACCTTTCAACCCGGGCATGAAAAATGGTTGGTATCATTGACATAGTTATGATCGTAGTGATGGTCTGCCTTGCATGGGCCATTACATCTATGGTGCTGATTATAAGCAAGGTGGAAAAAAGCGGAACCCGGATCAATTTTTTCCTGATCAAGCTTTTTATTTTTAAGTACATCTCGCAGTACAATGAGTTGACAAGTAAAGAAAAGGGTAAAGTGGGTCCCCTGTTCTATCATTTCATAGTTCCAATGTGGCTTGCCTTTGCCGGGGTGATTGTCTGGATTATTTTTTCTCTCTAGGCAGATCCTGATCCCGCTTCTTTCCATAGATGAAATCACCTATCCCCCGTATCCTTGCCATTTCATCCTCAGTTAAGGGTCCAAGGTTAAGAGTCTCCAGGTTTTCCCGCATCATTTCAAGGCTTCTTGCACCTGTCATGCAAAGGTCAACAGATTGATTGCTGAGTACAAAGCGATAACATTCAGTTGCCGTGAGCGGTTTTTCACCCGCCGGCATTTTTTTCTCCTTAAGTAATTGTCCCCAGCGGGTAGCGGTATAGGACACTATTCCCGGTTTGTTCTCTGGTGGAAGCAGGGGGAAGACATCTTTTTCCGCTCCGCTGTTCACTGCATTGTATCTGACATGGTAAACATCAACAAAGCCATCCCTGGTAAACTCTGCAAACACTTTTCGGTTATGGCTTGATACCCCGAGATACCGTGCCAATCCCTGGTCTTTTAATCGGATGGCCCAGTTCATGACTGACTTCCGGGGCAGGCCGGAGTAATACCCCAGCAGAAGTTCATCCACGTATTCCAATCCCATTTTCCTCAATCCTTTCATAAAATGCTTCTGCCCGAATATGGGACTGTGGGTATAATCGTAGATGGCGACAACCAGTTCATCCCTTTTTCCTTTTGCAGTGATGTTTTTGATAGCTTTTATCATTTCTTTCGACCGGCCCTTTATGAAACTGCCCATGTTAAAGTAATTGCAGCCTCTCTCGAAAGCTTCCTCATAAGCTTTTGCCGGGGCGCCATAACTGGAAGAAATCCCCAGTCTGCCAACCCTCAATCCGGTTCTGCCCAATGTGGTTTTTTCTTTGAAATCCATGTTAATTGTCCATCATGTTAAATTCAATCTCCTGTCCCAATGAAAGAATAAAACTACCGGTAGCAACAGGTACCTTGATCCTGCCTTTACAGGACTTCTCAAAGGTATAAAGAATGGTTCCGAGTACCAGGTCTTCCAAGCGGTTATCGCTGCCTGTCTCCACACTTATTTCACGGAGTACTGTAATACCTGACACGGGGTTTCTCAGACATGCCGGATCTATCATCAGTCCTATCATGGCCATCTGCAGGACGCTTGCTGCATTTCCTTCCGGGGCTGAAATGGTTGATACATCCTGTTCCCCTCCGGTGACCATAAATGTATCATCGCTGAAATCGGTCCATGTATTTCCCGGCATAACCTCTATTACCCAGGCATCCTGTTCTACTGCCACCGAAACATCATCTGGATTGGGTACCTTGAGCCTTTCAATGGCCAGATCAATCTCCCCCCGGCTCAACTTCAGTTCCAGGTTCAATTCATCCTCGACAGAAACATGGTTCCTGACGAATATGGCCCTGACATGTTGATCATCAAGCATTACAGGTACAGGACCTATATGGTAGATCTTTTGCTGGCCTGAAAGATGATCATTTGAAACGAAGAATGAACTGATCATGCACATATCTTCATCCATCCCCAACCTGAGTATGTAAATTTCATCGCAAGGAACAGGTAGGAGGGACAAGGGGTATTCATGATTGTTTTCCATGTGGATCAATGAAAGTCCATTGTAATTGCAGACGTCCGCACCCGGGATGGTATGGCCCAACTGGTCAGCCATGGATACTACGGCACAGAATCCTGTAGGTACTGAAGTCTGAATAACTTCAATTACTGGTAGTACAGGCGGTTGACGGAAAAATCCCCTAACCGTATCGGCTTTTTGCTCCAACTGTTCGCATCCTGATAAAAACAGGAACAGGAACAACCAGGCCAGATATTTACTTGCTGCTTTCATTAGCCTGTTTGTTCATATATCATTAATAATTTGTTAATCAGGTATATACTTTTTGTTTAACTTTAAAACCGATCAATTGTCAATTAAAATTACATATAATGGACCAACAATCCTTAGAACGGCGCACTTTTATTAAGCATGTAACAATGGCCGGAGCAGGTGCCATCCTTATTCCCGCATTGTTGCCCAAATCTGCCCTGGGGATGGATACCAATGACGCACTCAAGGATAAAAAGGTATTACTCGTTTTTGGTGGCTGGAAGGGCCATGAACCGGAAAAATGCCGGGATATCTTCGTGCCCTGGATGGAAGCAGAAGGAGCAGATGTCACCGTCTCCGATAACCTGGATATTTACACGGATAAGGAGTTGATGGAGAGTCTTGACCTGGTTGTCCAGTTATGGACCATGGGAGAGATCACCAGGGAACAGGAGGCCGGATTGCTGGAGGCTGTTAAGGGAGGTGTCGGGATTGCCGGGTGGCACGGCGGACTGGGAGATTCATTCCGGAACAATGTGGCCTACCAGTTCATGGTCGGCGGACAATGGGTTGCCCATCCCGGTGGCGTGATCGATTATGAAGTGAATATCACAGACAATAAAGACAACGTGACCAAGGGATTGAAAGATTTCAAAATGCATTCTGAACAATACTACATGCATGTGGATCCCAATATGAAAGTGCTGGCTACTACGACATTCACGGGTGAACATGCAGAATGGATCGATGGTACTGTCATACCGGTTGTATGGAAAAAGGTCTATGGAAAAGGCCGGGTATTTTATTCATCCCTTGGGCATGTGGCCGCAGATTTTGATGTGCCCGAAGCCCTTGAGATCCAGAAAAGGGGGATACGATGGGCGAGCAAGAGCAAGTATAAGCCCCTGCCTGAATGGGTCCAGCCTGTGTATCCCGGTAAATAGATACTACTTTACACATTTGTTTATCTACGCTGGATAAGCGTTAAATAAATGTTATCCTTTCAGTATTGCATTCTGTAACCGGCTCATTTTAATATATTGCCAGTATGAATGCAAGAAATAAGATACTCGTGCTATTCGCCCATCCGGCCCTGCATAAATCCAGGGTCAACCGGCAACTGATCAGTGCCATTAAAGATATTGAGGACCTTACATTCCATAATCTGTATGAGGAGTATCCTGATTTTCACATCGATGTGAAGCGTGAGCAGGATCTGTTGCTGGACCATGACATCTATGTCTGGCAGCATCCCTTTTACTGGTATAGTTCCCCGTCGATTCTTAAAGAGTGGATAGACCTTGTCCTGAAACATGGATTTGCCTATGGCCATTCAGGTACAGCCCTGAAGGGCAAGAAGATCTTTTCAGCCATCACAACCGGGGGAAGGAGGGAAGTATATCAGGAAGACAATATGAATAATTTTACCATTCCTCAATTCCTGGCACCATTCAGACAAACAGCCAGTCTATGTAATATGGTTTATATGCCCCCCTTTGTTACACACGGCACACACCTTCTTTCGGAGGATGAGATCCATGCAGCTGCATTGGATTACAGGAAAATCCTGATATCCCTGAGAGATCAGATTTTCAGTGATGAGGAGATATGGCGTTGTAACTATCTGAATGACCTCCTTGAGTTAACTCAAAAATAGGGATCATGCACAGCCAGGATTTCTTTTACCAGGCCATTATATTCCTGACAGCAGCGGTTGTTTCTGTTCCCCTGGC
Source organism: Bacteroides sp. (assembly GCA_030667765.1). GTDB lineage: Bacteria > Bacteroidota > Bacteroidia > Bacteroidales > SM23-62 > SM23-62. The sequence continues at coordinate 7,717 of DAOUVF010000015.1, read as the reverse complement.
GAAGCGCCTGGGACTTGGATCCGCACTTGGTTACCTTCTCGCAGGTGTACTGATCGGACCATATTTTCTAAAACTGGTAGGAGAGGAAGGGACAGATATCATGCATTTCGCCGAGTTCGGAGTGGTCATGATGCTCTTCCTGATCGGGCTGGAGGTAAAGCCTTCGCTGCTCTGGAATATGCGCAGGTCCATCTTTGGATTGGGAGGCCTGCAGATGTTGATCACTACCCTGATTATCGGTGGCATCAGTATGCTATTTGGATTGAATGTATTACAGGCCATTGCCATTGGTTTGATTTTCTCCATGTCATCCACGGCCATTGTTTTGCAAACACTTGCCGAGAAAGGATTGATGAAAACACCAGCCGGGCAGGGGAGTTTCTCTGTACTGCTTTTCCAGGATATAGCCGTCATACCCATCCTGGCTATTCTCCCGCTGATGGCCAACCAGGTACGGACAAGATCTGTTGACCTGCACGAACCTGTATTAAATGAAACTACAGTATCTGCGTTGCCGGGCTGGCAGCAGGTTTTTCTGATTGTTGGATTGGTCGCACTGATCATTTTCGGTGGCCGCTTCCTGGCCCGGTATGTTTTTCGGTTTATTGCCCAGACGGGCTTGCGTGAAATATTTACTGCCACAGCGCTTTTGCTTGTCATTGGCATTGCAGTTGCCATGGACAGGGTAGGTTTATCTCCCGCTCTTGGCACTTTCCTGGCTGGTGTGGTCCTGGCCGATAATGAATACCGGCACGAGCTTGAAGCGAACATAGAACCTTTCAAGGGTTTGTTGCTGGGATTATTCTTTATTGCTGTCGGTTCTAGTATGGATTTTAAGATCTTTGCAGACCAGCCGGGCACTGTGCTGGGGATACTGGGGATACTGATCCTGGTAAAGTTTATTGTTCTCCTTTTTCTGGGAAGGTTTTTCAGGATGCGGACCGGGCAGGAGATCCTTTTCTCTTTTGCCCTGGCTCAAACCGGTGAATTTGCCTTTGTCCTGATATCATTTTCCAGCCAGAATGCCATTCTGCCTGAACAGGTGTCCGGGATTATGCTGATCGTTGTGGCACTTTCCATGCTGGTTACACCCCTGTTGCTGATAATCAATGACAGGCTTGTCCAACCCTTATTCATTAAAGCACAAAAGGAACAGGAACCTGATGAGATCGCCGAACATGATAACCCTGTACTGATTGCAGGATTTGGCAGGTTTGGCGTTGTTATTGGGCGGTTTCTCAGGGCCAACGGCATAGGGGCAACAGTCCTGGATACCAATCCGGATAATATTAGTTTCCTCCGAAAATTCGGTTTCAAGGTGTACTATGGTGACGCCAACCGCGCTGATCTATTGGAGGCTGCCGGGGCTGAAACAGCCAAGGTTCTCATAGTGGCAGTAGATGACCGTGAACAGATCAATCACATCATTGAACAGGTACAGCGGAAATACCCCCACCTGAAAATTTATGCCAGGGCAAGCGATGTGAGACATACATTTGAACTGAATGATATGAATATAGCCGGCTATCGCAGAGAAACTTATGATTCGTCTGTAGAACTGGCGGTAAGGGTACTGGGTGAACTCGGGTTCAGCCGTTACCAGGCCAACCGGGCAGCACGGTCATTCCGCTACCATGATGAGATAATGATGAAAGAACTGCATCAGCTCTGGAATGAGGACAAACGGAAGTATATCAATGAAGTCAGGCGTTTCAGCCAGCAGCTTGAAAATATACTTATTTCTGAAAAGGACCATGCCTTACATGAAAGCGACCATGCCTGGGATATTGAGAGCAGACGTGAGGAAATCCGCGAAATGTACGAAATACTGACCGGTGAAAGCGAGGGAGAAGAAGATAAAGACACCTGATGGATTTCCCTGGCACCACGCCGGGTAAGCAATTTATTTCAAAAAATGTAAAGTAAACTTGACAAATAGTAAAATAAACATTACATTTGTTACGATAAACTTTACATTATACCCGAAATCGATTAACATATGCTACTCGGAAATAATATCAGGCGATTGAGATTTGAAAAGGGAGACATATCCCAGGAGGTCTTGGCAAATGGGGTAGGGGTGACCCGGCAGACCATCCATTCCATTGAAAAAGTCAAGTTCGTACCTTCAGCCTTGCTGGCCTTTAAAATTGCCCTGTTTTTTGATACTCCTGTTGACCAGGTATTTTTCATTGTTGACAATTAAAATCCTCAGACATGTTCAGATTGAATAAAAAAATCATCCGCGTATTCACCATTGCTACCTTATTGCTGGGAGTTATATCCCTGCTGTGGCTGGTCTATGATTATTTCCTCTACAAGCAGTTGAAACCTGTCATACTGGGTTTTGGCGAACTGGGTAGTCTGGAGCAGATGGCTGAATTTGTGTGGTTAAGTTACCTGTTCATGTTTATGGTACATATCATTGCTGGAATAACCCTTCTGCTTCATCTGAGGTATTTCAGGGTCATCCGCCTGATCAATATTATAATCATACTCCTGGGGATCACCTCCTTTCTGGCTGTATTAAGCGATTGGGCCATCCTGGGAGACATCTTGAAGGAATATGAGGCGGGCTGGGATACTTCCGGGGAATGGCCTATACTCTATATATTACTGGGTATTCATGCAGTTTTCCTCCTGTTGCTGACAGGTATTTTTGCCGGGGTCCTTCGCAGATTAAAGGTTAATGATGGAGAGGAAATGGCAGTGAAGAAGGACGAGATGGTGTTTACAGCCGCACAATATGTGGGATTGATATGTGGGATTATCGGACTGGTGTGGACCGTGTTTGCATTGGTTTTGAGCCAGCGCTTACCTGTTAGTTATTATCATATGCTTGCCACCAGTATCCTAATCCTGATCCCTTACGGTCTGGTGGTGCTGTATTGGTTCATCCTGAAATGCAAAGAAAAGATAGGGGACTGGTATGATGAAAAGCAAAGCAGGGATGTTTACCGCTCTGGTTTTATTACCCTGGTGGTGACCATCCCCGTAATGCTGGCCCTGTACCTGGTCATTCACAATGATACGCTGTTTACCAGGGGAGATTACTTCTGGTTTCCATTCCTGGTCTTTACTTCCCTGACCCTGTTTTCTGTACTAACACTGATCCATTACCACGAAACCTGATACAAAGCTGCAATGTTGCCTGGTCCGTGGATAAAAAGAAAGGAAAAAGGTTTAACCTGGAAGTAAAGAATTAAGCTATATCCTTGAGCCTGGAAATCTTTTGCATCCGTTCCATGGAGAAGGCATTGTCAGTATCCTGAAGATGAGTATATATGATCAGTGCTTTCCCCCAAAGGTCCCTGGCCGTATCATGATCACCGGTTTCTTCATACAGGTCTCCGGTCTCGCTAAGGATATCACCCATTTTTTCCAGGTGCCGGTCCATGTATTTAACCTTTTCAGTCAGTAACTGGATTATCTTTTCACCAGGGGTTTCCAGGATCAGGTCAAGGGGGAGATTCAGCTTGTCATCATAATTCTGCCTGATCTCATCCAGACTCAGGCTTGCTGAGCCGTTCCCCTTCAGTCCCAGCAGGTAAGCGAGCATCTGGGCCAGGACCTGACCCATCTGCTCGATCTGCTGCATTAAATAATCTCGTTTCTCAGTTCTCATCTTTTCTGAAATTCCGGGCGCGTCATTTTTTCCGGTGGATTTTGTTGTAATTCATCCAGTATAAGCTCAATAGCCTTATCAATCTGGGGATCATCTCCCCTGGCAAGTTTCGTAGGATCGGCAACCACCCTGTGGGTAGGTTCCACTCCGTGTCCTTCATCAAACCATCTGCCATCATTGTACATGAGCCGTCCATGGGGCACTGTGTGGCCGCCACCATCGATGACAGAATGTCCGGTAGCCGGACCGATCAGGGCTCCCCCGGTACGGGTGCCGACAAGGGGACCTGCCTCCAGTTCCTTGAAAGCCCAGGGCAGGGCATCACCACCGGAGGCACTGGCACCATTGATGAGCAATGCTTTCGGACCGAAGTTTGCCTTGGGTGGCCAGTTCTCCATGTCACCATTGCGTGAGTAGATATAGCCAATCCTTGGCCGTGTTATCAGTTCTAGAAATCGATCTGACAATTGTCCGCCACTGTTAAAACGTTCGTCGATGATAATCCCATCCTTGTCAAGCTGTGCATAGAACTGCCTGACCAGCTGTAGCTGTCCCTGATTTGAAGTATTTGGCATGTATACATAACCGATCTTACCTCCGGATCTCTCATCCACATACTTCCGGTTCTCCTCCATCCATTCGAGGTTCCTCAGACGGGTTTCACTGGACATGGTCTTCACTATCACTTTCCTGGAACCTTCCATGGAAGGTTTGTCGTTAACGGTCAGTTCCACCGTCCTGTTTGCCAGTCCCTGGAAAGCAGCCCATGGCTCCTTGCCTGGATCCAGCGGGATCCCGTTTACGGCAAGCACATAATCATCTTCTTTCACCTTTACGCCTGTGACCATCATGGGCGACCTTTGTTCGCTGTCCCAGTCCCCGCCATTCACGATATGATCAATCTTAAACGCCCCGTTTTCCAGCTTCCAGTTCACTCCGAGCATTCCGAAGCGCTGGCTGGGAGGTCTTTCATGAGGAGGTCCGAATATATAGGTGTGAGACGAGTTAAGCTCTCCGACCAGTTCATTCAGGATCACATTCAGATCCCAGCGGGTCAGGCACTGGTCCACCAACGGATCATATTTTGCCCTTACTGCTTTCCAGTCCAACTGGTGCATATTCTCATCATAAAAGTAATCCCGGTATTTCCGCCATACCTCTGTCAGGATCTGGTGCCATTCGGCCCTGGGATCAATTACCGCCTCCAGTTCATTGCTGCGCAATTTGGTCTTTATTTTCTGGTCGGGCTTTGGATCTATGATGCCGTAACTTCCCCTCTGGGCTACCAGTAGTTTCTTTCGGTCGGCTGAGAGCCTGTAACTACCCACATCTTCAATGATAGTCTTTTCTTCACGGTCCTTCAGGATATAGGTGACAATGGAGCTTTTGCCGTTGGCCGTCCCGCTTCTCGGGTATTTTGTAAACAGGACCTGTCCCTTAATGGCATTCAGATTATTGTAATTTCCGGCTGTCACAGGTAGCACGACCACCCTTGTCTCGAAACCATCCAGGTCGATTTTCAGGGGCTCTTTCTCTTTTTCTTTATCATTATCTTCCTTGTCATCCTTGTCGTCTTTCTCATCATTTTTCTTATCGCCATTCTCCTTTTCATCTTTTTTTTCCTCCTTTAGTTCTACTTCATCATTCCTTGCCGCCAGCGGGGAAGGAATACTGTCCTGAAGGGAGGCCGCAACGATCTGAGTCGCATTGGGATAGATCCAGGTCTGATCCAGGTCACTGTAAAGCGATCTGAATGAGCGGTTGGTCAAGAAATAGAGATATTTGCCTTCCGGGTCACATGCCGGCTGGATATCATCATAGTAACCGGAAGTCACCTGGTGAGTTGCCTTGTCCATAATATTATATAGAAAAATAGCGGAATTCCTGTTCGATACCTGCTTGCTGTAGGCCAGCCATTCTGAGTCGTCTGACCAGTCCACACGGAAGGCCCCCATGCTATAATGTGCCAGGTAGGGGAGGCGGTCCACATCCGTAACTTTATCCTGTTCCACATCATAGATACGGAATGTCTGGGTATTGTCCATAAATACCAGCTTTTTGCTGTCCGGTGACCAGTATAGCTGGTACCTGTATCCCGCGCCCAGCTTTGTCAGTTTTTTTTCCTCACCGCTTCCGTCACCTTCAAGGATGCATAATTCATATTCCCCTGAACGGTCGCTCCAATAAGCCACATTTTTCCCGTCAGGTGACCAGGCGGGATACCGCTCTGCGATCCCGGCTGACCGGGTCAGGTTCCTGATATAGCCGTGCTCTGCCGGTACGGTGAAAACATCACCCCTGGCTTCAAACAGCGCCCTTTTACCATCCGGTGAAATATTCCAGGATTGGATATTATCCGAAACATCTCTGAGCCGGGGTTGGACCGAGGCAAGATCTGTCGACAGGTTGACCTTCACCTCCTTTGTCTTTTCTGTTTCCAGGTTCAGCAGGTACAGATTGCCATCCGATTGGAATACCAGGTCATTGGGACCGATGGAAGGATAATAAATGTCTGATTCTTTGAATTTAGTAAGCTGCTTAAGTGAGGCATCACCTGTGTTATAAACCCATATATTCTGTCTTTTCTCTTTCCCCCTGTCTGAGAGGAAATAGATCATGTCACCATGCCACATCGGATCTGCATCGGTAGCCGGATGGTCTGAAATATTCTGTGACACCAGACTGTTCAGGTCGAAGATCCAGATGTCCGGGGCATCCCCGCCCTCATAACGCTTCCAATTCTGGCGGGCACGGCCACCGGGATTGTATGCAATTTTATTCATATCCGCGGAAATGCTCCCGTTCCCGCCATAAGGTACCGGTAATTTTTCCGCCAGTCCACCCCTGCTGCTGATCTTATAAAACTGTGCATAGCGCTGCCTGCCGCTTTCCCGGGAAGACCCTATCAATAAATGCTGGCTGTCCGGGTACCAGTCCACCAGCCCGTCCGACATTGGATGGAAAGTGATCCTGTCAGGTGTACCTCCCATGGCCGGGATTACATAAACCTCAGGGTTTCCATCATAGTAGGCAGTGTAGGCGATCTTTGATCCATCCGGTGAGAACCTGGGCCTGGATTCCTCACCAAGAGGTGAACTTAGCCTTTGAGCCATTCCGCCGTCCTTGTTGACCACCCATATGTCACCTGCATAAACAAAGGTAATATGTGTCTCCGAGACATCCGGGAAGCGGAGCATACGCGCATCCACCTGTGCATCTGCCCCTGATATGATACAGAGTAATGCAAAAGCAAACAAGAATCTTGTGATGTGATTTTTCATATTGCTTGGATTTTAAGATGTTGAATTATTAAATTTACTAAAATAACCCATACCTGCTACCTGTACTGAGTTTTGCAGCAGCCAGCCTATAAGCTGTTAATAGCGGATAAGGTTTACTTTTGATTTATAACTTATATTAAATATATTTGTCGGCGATGCGCTTAATTAGTTATATAAAGAAAGAACTTACAGGTCTTACTGAACATTTAATGAAAGTGTTACAGAGCGGATGAGAATGGTATACCTGTAAACTAATAAAACAGGAAGAAGCCGTTCTCGGGAGAAACTGGGAGCGGTTTTTTTTTATACTGCCCGGAAGCGAATGGAAGGAAATAATATGAAAAACAGACCCCGGCAACAGGGATTGTACCGACAGGAATTCGAGCATGATAATTGCGGGATAGGATTTGTAACCCATATCCGTGGTCGGAAATCCCATGAGATCATTAAAATGGGATTGGAGGTACTGGAGAATATGACCCACCGCGGGGCTGAAGGAGCTGACAGCAAGACAGGGGATGGTGCAGGTATACTCATCCAGGTGCCCAGGGACTTTTACCTGATACAGGGGTACAGTGTTACTCCTGAGGGACAGTTTGGTACCGGGATTATATTTCTGCCCCGGGATAAAAAACAGGCAGGGCAGAGTCTTGAGATCTTTGAAAGGATAATGATGGAGGAAGGGGTCAACATCATTGATTACAGGGAAGTCCCAAGAAATCACGAGGTGATCGGGGAATTGTCCCGGGCCGTCGAACCGGATATGAAACAGGTACTCTGTGGCGCAGACCTGGATCAACTTGACCTTGAG
>DAOUVF010000236.1 GCA_030667765.1 Bacteroides sp. | reverse complement strand
TGCTTCATTGCAGCAAATGATTGAGCCCCTGGTCCTGGAAGTAAATTATGATCCGGCGTTCAGGGGTCTTTGGTATCAGTTCCTTTTACTGCGGTTATCACCGGGAGATGTTTCAGGAATGATCGAAAGCATCCAGGAAAGAATGAAAGAAATTGCAGAGGGATATTCAATGGATTTCACCTTTATAGAGGACAATATCCACAAGAATTACAGATCTGAAAAACGTTTTAAAGAATTGCTGCAGGCCTTTGCCCTCTTCGCCATATTTATTTCCTGTCTCGGTCTTTTTGGACTCTCGGCCTTTACTGCCCAATTGAAAACTAAGGAGATGGGGATACGTAAGGCCATGGGAGCCAGTGTATTGAAAATCGCCGTCCAGATGTCCAGTAATTTCATAATTTATGTCATATTTGCATTAATCATTGCCTTGCCACTGGGATATTTTTTCATGAATATGTGGCTTGACAATTTTGCTTATCACATTAACATCCAGTGGTGGGAATTTGCTCTTGCAGCGCTCATGGCCCTGGCCATCACAGTATTTTCGGTCAGCTACCAGGCGATACGGTCCGGACTGGCAAATCCGGTAGATTCCCTGCGATATGAATAACGAGGAGAAATGGTAAAGCTTGATCCTACACACAGGAAATTACCACTCAAAAAGGTGCTGATCTATTTGCTCCTGGTAATTACTGTCATCCTTGTCCTGATTAGCTTGAACAGGATTTCCCTGATCTTCCAGACATTCTTCCCCTTGTCAAACTGATTTTTTTTCACCTGCCTGTATGATTTTTTTGCATGCCTGACATTAAGGGTCGATGGGATCCCGAATAATGTTTGGCTGAACTGTCTGGAGCCGGCCAGCTCCTTTTTAAACTATTGTTAAACTTAAAACACCATGAAATGAAAACAATTCCTTTCACAACAAGTTTTTTTACCCCGCTGGATGATCAGGAAATCCAGGCAACCCGGGGTGGCTTTGCACCACTTCTTTTAGCCATTGCGGCAGGTATCACAGTAGCTGCATCAGGACAGATCTTCAGGGACTGGGAAAATTTTAAAGCGGGACTGGCAGGCAGGCCCCCGGTAAATTGACAGTTATTCTTAATTCAAACAACAATAAAATAATTGAAATGGAAAAAATAAATTGTAATCCATTGTCTTTCAGAGATTTATCATCTGAAGAAAGCATGACTATATGCGGTGGAACTAGTTTTGCATACGATGCAGGCAGGGTACTGCGGTTCCTGGGCATTGCAGCCGGGGGAATGAATGGTCCATCCTTTGCCATAGCAGATTGGGTCTGTACATCATTTCTTGAATCATAATTTGTAATATGGCAGGGTATCCCTATGGGTATCCTGCCTTAAACACTGTTCATTATGAAAAAAAGAGACATCTTGCTGCTGGTCATATTGACCATAGTATCTTTCATCTTCTTCTCACTGATATTCAGGAACTGGGAGCTCATAAAGGGATGGTTTATGTAGCCACGGGCATTCATGCAACCGGAAAGGGAATCATATAATCATTTTACAAAGAATCTCCCGGCCTTTCTGGTTAGTATCAGTCCGGAGAGCAGGGTCATCTACCACCTTTGCCTCCTCCTCATTGCAGGAGTATTAATCAGTTTACCTCTGGTCAGGGTACAGGTATCTGTCACCGGTAAAGGGATCATTCGTCCCAGGCAGGAGAAAGCAAATATCATCCCCTTCATCTCGGGTATGGTTGAAGAGGTGTACGTCTCGGAAGGTGATTATATCAAAATGTCAGATCCGATATTGAAGGTAAGGTCGTTCGATGCCTTCGGGAATCTTCAATTACTGAAAATGGAATTGACAGATACAGATCAATACATCTATGACCTCAGGGGACTATTAAGCGATACATTAAGCGCCCCGGTCCGGCAGAAATTCAGGACTGCCTGGAAAGAATACTCTCACCACATGGATTACCTGACATTAATGTATGAAAAAGCCCATAAGGAATGGATACGGCAAACCGGACTTTATAAGGCTGGATTAATCAGCGAAAAAGAATATGATGACCTGACATTCAGCAGGAATAAGGCAAAACAGGAAAGGGTGAGATTTATAAGTGAATCAAAACGGGCATGGCAGGAGGACTACACCGCTTATCTTGACCGCCAACGGATATTAACCACACAAATACAGCAGACAGAGGAACAGATCCGAAGGTCCATGATCACCGCCCCCGTCAGCGGCAGCATGGAAGAGTTCTCCGGGATCTTTCCGGGATCGGTACTTCAGGCAGGTGAAACCATAGGGGTTATCAGTCCGGATTCAAAGCTGATCGCAGAGATGTATATGCAGTCGAAAGATATCGCATATCTCAGTTCCGGCCAGGAGGTTATCATGCAGGTAGATGCCTTCCCTTCCCGTGAATGGGGAATGGTAAAAGCGGAAATATATGAAATCTCAAATGACTACATCTGGCTCAACCAGCAGGCCGTCTACAGGGTAAAATGCCGTTTTCCGGAAAAAAGACTGGTTCTGAAAAACGGGTATGAAGGGGAACTTATCAAAGGCATGACTTTCCAGGCACGTTGTCTGATTGCTCCCCGGTCACTGTTCCAATTACTGACCGATAAAGCTGATGACTGGCTTGATCCGGCGATCAGCAGTCAAAGGATGTTGGTCAGTCCCTAAGCGGCACATATGAAAAAGATCAAAAAAATCCGCCAGCATGACCAGGCTGACTGCGGCGCAGCCTGCCTGGTCTCCGTAGCAGCCTTCCATGGGCTGCAGCTTCCGCTGTCCAGGGTGAGGGAAATGGCCTCCACTGACAGGGCAGGCACCAATGTCATGGGGATCATTGAAGCGGCTGAGGAAATGGGATTGACTGCACGGGGTGTCAAGGGCCCTTTTGAAGCCCTGCCAGGAGCTCCTACACCTTCCATAGCACATATAATCCTGAAAAACCGGATCTGCCATTTCGTGGTGCTCGTTACCTGTGGAAAACACCACATCAAATACATGGATCCGGCTCATGGAAGCATCGTAACAACCTCCCATGAAGCATTTCGGCGAATCTGGACCGGTGTCCTGATCATTATTTCACCCTCGGCTTCCTTCAGCAAGGCAAAAAAGGATACCCCTGTTTTGAACCGATTCATTGAACTGGCCAGGCCATTCAGGAAAATCATCCGGCAGGCACTGGCCGGAGCGGTTGTTTACAGCCTCCTGGGACTCTCAACCTCTCTTTATGTACAGAAGATCATGGATTTTGTCCTGGTCAACCAGAACATCAACCTGTTGAACCTGATGAGCTGCGCAATGATCATCCTGTTGATCATCAGAAATCTCACATCTTATTTCAAGAACCTTTTCCTTTTGAAAACCGGACATCAGATCGATTGTGGCCTGATGATGGGATATTACCGGCACCTGCTTACTCTTCCGCAACGCTTCTTCGACAGCATGAGAACCGGTGAAATACTCTCACGAATGAATGATGCGGTAAAGATCCGCTTTTTTATCAACCATACCATTGTGGACCTGGTGGTAAGCCTTATCACCATACTGCTGACTTTTACCGCCATGGCATTCTTATCCTGGCAATTATGTTTGCTGGCCGGATTAGCGATCCCTGTCTATGGTGGGATATACATTGTATATGATATGTTGAACAAATCAATCCTTCGCCGGACCATGGAAAAAGCTGCCGATCTGGAGTCGCAGTTGGTAGACACCGTCAGGGCCCAACGGACAGTCCGTGGATTCAACCTCCAGGATTACGCATACATGAACGCAGAATCCAGTTTTATCGATCTGATCCGGATGAATTTTCGCGGTGGACTGATTTCCATCCGGGTCAGTGAGGCCGGTGATTTTTTTTCCGGACTGATCACCATTCTGCTTCTTTGGATTGGCTCCCTCAGGGTACTGCAAAACATGCTTAGTCCGGGTGAACTAATGTCATTTTATGCCATGTTGGGGTATATGATGGGACCTGTCCGGAGCCTCACTGGTATGAACAGGACCATTCGCGATGCCACTATCGCTGCAGACAGGCTCTTCCAGATCCTTGACCTGGCAGGTGAAAAGAACCAGAAAACCGGCATTGGGATAAAAAAAATCACCCATGATATCCAATTTCAGAATGTTGAATTCAGGTACGGATCCAGACCCCTTCTTTTCAAAGGATTGGATTTCTCGATTCCCCGGTCAGCCATGACAGGTATAGTGGGAAAAAGCGGCTGCGGTAAGAGCAGTATCGCAAGTCTGCTCATGGGGATATATCCCCCCCGGAAGGGCCAGATACTTGTGAATAACTGCGATATCAACCAGTTAAATAAAATACAACTGCGCCAGGTTTTAGCACTGGTCCCACAACAACCCGAACTACTTTCCGGAACCATACTCGATAACATTTCTCCCGGGAAAAAGGACCCGGATACGGACAGGATCATGCAGATCGCCGAACAAACTGGGTTGACAGGATTCCTGAACAGTCTTCCCGGAGGTATTTATACAGCCGTGGGTGAACAGGGATTTACCCTCTCGGGCGGGGAACGTCAGCGAATTGCCATGGCGAGGGCCCTTTACAGGAGACCGGAGATCCTTGTCCTGGATGAATTCACATCGGCCCTGGATGCAGAAGCCGAACAGGAAATGATCAAGCTGGTTCTTGCTATGAAGGATCAAGGAATGACCCTGGTCGTAATCTCACATAAACTTCAGATTGTCAGGCAGGCAGATCATATCATCCTGATCAGTGACGGCAAGGTATCTGAATCCGGCCACCATGATGAGCTTTATGGATCAGGTGGACAATACCGGCAATGCTGGGAACAACAAAATGGTGGTTGAATGAATCCAAATCACTATTTTTGGGAATTATGAATCAGATTTCAGGTTCACGGTACCCGTCCCTTCCTCAAGCATGGGGCATCTTCGGAATTTTTGTGGCGGTCAGCCTTGGTCTCGGCTTGTTGTTTGCCGCCCTTCGTCCCGCAATTGGCATCAGCAATCAATCGATCATTAACTTTATCGGGTACAATGTGAGCCTGCCCCTGGTTATATGGATCGCATGGCGTCTTAAGCCTGTACCCGGATCAGGAGAAAAAACGCTGTATTTTAAACAGATCCCGGCATTCCTGTATGTAATCCTCCTCCTGTTATCCCTTTCCCTGAATGTGATCCTGGACCCGGTTACAACTGCTATTCCCATGCCTGAATACATTGAAAAACTTTTTGCCATGCTGACCAGCAGGGAT
>DAOUVF010000390.1 GCA_030667765.1 Bacteroides sp. | reverse complement strand
CTTGCACCAGCGATAAATCCCCCGCCCGGTTTCATAATGTCAATGGTTCTCTTTGTTTCCTGGCGCACATAATCCGGAGTTCCCTGAATCAGGACAAAGTTGGAATCAATGCAACCATTGAAAACGATCCTGTCCCCGAATTCCCTCTTCAATTCCCCGATGTCCATTCCCCTGCAACTGGGCTGGATTGCATGAAGGCCGTCCAGTCCCGATTCAATCATGGAGGGAATCAGCTCCCGGAAGCCCCCGCAACAATGCAGCATCACCTTCAGACCGTAATGGTGACCGAGACCGGTCAGCCGCCTTAGCTGGGGGACGATAAACCGATCGAAGAAGCTGACATCCAGCAGGGGACCTGTATTGCTTCCGAAGTCGTTGCCAATGAAAAATATGTCGATCAGGTCGGCAGCCTCCTCGAATATCCTGGTATTTACCTCAATGTAATAATCTACAATCCTCTCAAATGTGAATTCTACCAGCTCCGGTTCCATGCACATATTAATAAACATTTTCTCCATTCCGAAAAGGTCAGTTACATCATGCCAGAAGGGAGACCAGTCCCCTCCCAGGATGGCATAGTTGCCATTATGTTTTTCGGCATCACCGCGGATTTTTGATATGTCAATATTATCCGGGTCTGGCCAGCGGTATGTCCTTATATCTTCCATTCCGGCCTCACTCAGGGGATTAAGTGTAGCCATGCCATAACCAATTCCCGCTCTTGGGATACCGAATGGAGTATCTTCAGATCCTTCAGGATCTTCTGGTAGGTAAGGAGCAATCACCCTCCGGAAATCGTCACCGAATAATTGCAGCAATTCCTCTTCATTGTGCAGGTTAAGCTTATTAATGGCTTTGTTAATGAATTCAGGCGATGCTCCAAGCCAGGATGGAACCCGGTCCGGTTCCCCGAACTTAAAAGTTGTCAATACTCTTTCTTTCGATGTCAATTATTTCATTTTTAACGTGTCACCTCCTCCATACAAATCCTTTCCCATTCCCATAACCTCCGGGGCTCATAGTTTACCGTTGATATGTCTTTCATGATGAATTCCACATGGCATTCGCCCTCAGTTTGTACGAGAAAGTCCCATATTTCTCTTCTTGCCTGCACAGGATCAAATTTATCCGTTACAAATATTGCGGGATTTGGTTTCCGGCTTAATACATAATCCCTGCCAAGTTCCGCGATCGCTTTCCCGGTGTTGTTCCAGGGACTGCAGCTTACCTTTCTGAGATTGGGTATTTTTTTCATCAGGTGGCCTTTTCCGGCCAGTGGTTCGCAGCACCCGTAATAAGTCAGGTTCCAGCGTTCCATCCATTTGAGGTCGTGTTCTATGGCAAATTCCCAATGCATCTCTGGTGAGACTTCCGAAAAGATCTGGGCATTTGAACAGCCCCACATATTGTGGGGTTTTACCCATCCGGGATCATATTGTTCTCCAGGCATTTTGCCGGTATAACCGTACCCGCCCGACCCGATCCGGGTATTATTGCAGTCCACCGATAAAAGCTTCTGCTCCTCAAACTGGTCCAGTTCCACCATCCAGGCCTGTACCATTTTTTCGTAAAATGCATGTACCATGTCCGGGCGCATGATCAGATCCGTCATGGCCTCCTGAATGCCCCACCAGCGTATCAGGAAATCCCATGGAGTAAACCAGATATGGGTCTGACCCTGTTTCTTAACCGGCAGAATATCGCTGAAAATTTCATACATCAACTGGTACCTGATTTCTGTAGCTTCACTGTTATGGCTGATAATCGGCATCTTGATCTTTTCAAGATCGTCCATGTCCCTGATCTGGATGTTGTAATGCCGTGAAAAGATATCGTTCGCAGGATCGGTGATGGCCATGTCCACATCTTCAATGATTCCAAAATCGGTGCTGTGTATGGAAAGCGGGCAATCCAGCCAGGGGTTCAGGATCATATCCCCGGGCATATGTTTCCACTGGTAGATGATTTTGCGCATCAGATCTTCCTGGGATCGGGCCCATAGATCTTTACAACGCAGGCTCAGCTCATCATTATAATTCATTTCATGCCAGGGGATTTCATTTATCCAGACCATGGGACGTTCCGAATCCAGGTCATTGAGCTTCTGCCACAACCGGGCTTTTTCCTTATGCACAGGCAGATCAGCTATCCCTGCCCACTCATCAGCGAGTTTCCTCAGAACATCAATCTCATGCTGCTCAAGCCTTATCTCTTTGGCAACCTCAGGTGTTGATTTATGACTTGGGTCGTGTAACATGATGATTCAATATTTACCACCGATCAAATAGCAATATAAGCATACTCTCCTGACAATGAAAGCCCGCTAACCACTATTTACTTGCCTTGACTATTTGATGAATTAATATCATATTAGCCTTGATTATTTAATTGAACAGGATGGCCATGTCGTTCCCATAGAAGTCAAATCGGGCAGCACTGGCAAAATGCAGAGTCTAAATCTGTTTATCGATGAAAAGAAATCCCCCAAAGGTATCAGGATTTCTCTTGAAAATTTTTCTCAATATGGGAAAATATATGTAGTTCCATTATATGCGATTTCGAACCTGATTCAATATTAGCGGAGCCGGGGTGGTAATAAAACGAATTATCCAG
This sequence comes from Bacteroides sp., assembly GCA_030667765.1. Lineage (GTDB taxonomy): Bacteria > Bacteroidota > Bacteroidia > Bacteroidales > SM23-62 > SM23-62. The sequence goes on along the minus strand of DAOUVF010000390.1, from coordinate 909 downwards.
GTAAAAATGCGTCCATCCTCCAAGTGAAATCTCTTTCTAAGTTAGGATTTGCTTCTTTTCTAACCATTCAATGGCTTCATTTTGTTTATGATCTGCAACTCCAATTACCGGGATATCTAACTTATTATGCTTTAACTTTTTTTTCAGTTCACGAATAAAGACCCCCTGCCCGTCACCATGCCCACTATCATTATACCATGTTTGGTTAACCCCGCATGACGGACTGCCCTCTTTACCAATAATACCAACAACCTCCATTCCCTGAAATAAGTATTCCTGGATCGTAAATATCAAATCGTCAATCAGCCGCTGAAGGCGCTCCATGCCAGCCTGGTGTTCAAGTCCCACACGAACATCAAAGCGCCCCAGACCGAGACAATATGTTTCCGGGCAGGTCATCTGTATAATACCGACCTGTGCTTTCTGAATATAATCAAGAAGCTGATCATGCATGGCAGGGAAATCCGCGACATTAACCATTCTTGCATTCTGATTAAGAACACAATGGGCAATGAAAATGACCTTACCGGAACGAATGTCACCACTCCAATCCCGCCTGTTTTCAGATTTACCGTGAAAACCATTCTCTGGTATCGAGTAATCAGGATCGCTGTTCGGTATACTTCCGGAACATGCATTACTTAAAGTAAGCGCTCCCACAGCAATTGATGACTTCTTTAAAAACCGGCGCCTTGTTTCCAGATTTTTTCTGTTCATATTAAAATTTATTTATATACTGACATATATAAAATTACGTCTTAAATATCTATTTTCCAACGTGAGGCGCCATACGCATGTGATTGACTATAGCAAAAAATCCCTTTGAAACGAAACCAAAATATAATAATTTACCGCCCTGAATTACACGAATGTGAATCCTCGGCTAATATGAAAATAACACATCCCTAT
>DAOUVF010000433.1 GCA_030667765.1 Bacteroides sp. | reverse complement strand
GGTACTCGGTTGATTACCATTATGTGGATCTCATGGGGATTGAAATCGCACAGGGCCGTAACTATGACAGATCCATGGGTACGGATATATCCAAGGCATTTATCGTCAATGAGGTTGCTGCAAATGAATTTGGCTGGGGAGAGGATGCACCGGGAAAGCGTTGGCAGTTAGGGATACAACTGGATGGTCCCATGCGGATGCCTCTGTTCAATATCCGGACCACCGGGAATAATACGGAGAATGTGATCGCATTCGTCGACGAAAAAAGGAAAGAATTCGGGGATCATTATCCATTTGACTATCAATTTCTTACAGAAAATCTCGATGAATACTATAACGAAGAAGCCGTGATCGGTACGATCTTCAGGTATTTTACCATTCTTACGATTTTTATTGCTTCGCTGGGTCTGCTGGGACTTTCCGCCTTTATGGCACAGCGCAGGACCCGTGAAGTAGGCATACGCAAGGTCATGGTTTCCAGTGTTGACGGTGTTGTTTACCTGTTCATCAGGGAATTTTCCAAATGGGTCATCATTTCCAATCTGGTTGCCTGGCCCCTTGCCATTGCTTTGATCACTGTTTCCTGGCAATCTGTCCGGGCCGCAGTCATTAATCCGGCAGATTCTCTCAGGCATGAATAAGCCAGGGGATGCCCTGATAAAAGCCCAGGTATCCAATAAAATTCCTACTTTTGCGGGCGGTCATGAAGGAATGTGCCCGGCCATATTATTTGTTTGACGGGGAAGTCAGGGAATGCCCGTCTTTTGATGAGAACTTTGTCCATAAAGGTACCTCATTATATGAAGTGGTCAGGCTCATGGGGGGCAGATTCCTGTTCCTGGAAGATCATCTTGACCGTCTTCTTAATTCCCTGAATATCGCAGGGATACAGTCCTGGATCAACGCAACAGGCATCCGTGAAACACTGCATATCCTCGTGGATAAGAACAGGATAAGCGAGGGTAATGTCAAAATTGTCATGAACCTCCAGGAAGACGGGTCAAGGCATTACCTGGCCTATTTTGTCTACCACAGGTATCCTTCGTCAAGGGATTACAACCAGGGAGTGAGAGTAATTACCTACCCTTTCGAACGGATTGATCCCAACAAGAAGATATGGAGGCCTGAATTCCGCAGGCATGTGGCAGATACACTGTATGATGCAGGGGCATTCGAAGCATTATTAATGGACTCCGGCAAATGTATCACGGAGGCCAGTAAGGCAAATGTATTTGCCATTCAAGGCGGCCATGTCATCACGCCTCAGGAGGCTGTCATCCTTCCCGGTATAACCAGGCATTATGTGCTGGAGATCTGCCATGAATTGTCCCTTGAGGTGACCAGAAAAAAAATCTCCTTTGATGAAATACCTGACCTTGAAGGATTGTTCCTTACCGGGACCTCCCTGCATGTACTTCCTGTATCCAGGGTGAACGATCACCCCCTTCAGGTCAAACATCCGGTTTTGACAGAGATAATGAATAATTTTCAACAGGTAATCAATAAGCATCTCAATTAAGCAGAACTTTATGATATTTACAATCCCCAAATTTAAAAGACAAATCCATGCAATATGATATAACGATAATCGGGGCAGGTATCGTGGGACTGGCCACAGCTTATAAGATCCTTGAGCAAAAGCCGGATATTAAACTGTTGATCCTGGAAAAGGAAGCAGGCGTTGCCATGCATCAGACCGGGAACAACAGCGGCGTGATCCATTCAGGTATATATTACCGTCCGGGGAGCCTCAGGGCATTGAACTGTATAAACGGTTACAAACAATTACTTGAGTTTTCAGATAAGGAAGGCATACCCTACGAACTTTGCGGGAAGATCATTGTTGCGACCAACCAGAATGAACAGGCCATCCTTAAAACAATCTTGGACAGGGGGAAAAAGAACGGACTTGATAAAATCCGCATGATCACATCCGAAGAAATGAAAGAAAAAGAACCGCATGTAAACGGTGTGGAGGCGATTGATGTCCCCTATGCAGGCATCATTGAATTCAAGAATGTTGCTAACAAACTATCAGAGATCATTACAGACCGCCAGGAAGGAGAAATCCTTGTGAACCAGAAAGTCCTGAATATTTACACACACTCGGGCTACTCGGAAGTTGTTTCGGACAAGGAAGTATTCTCGACAAAGCTCGTAATTAATACAGCCGGGCTCTATTCTGATGAGATCGGTGCATTGACCACACCAAAACTCGACCTTCGCATTATACCCTTCAGAGGTGAATATCAAAAACTTAAAAAGGATAAAGAGCAGCTTTGTAAAAACCTGATCTATCCAACTCCGGACCCGGATTTTCCATGGCTTGGTGTCCATTTCACCAGGATGATGAAAGGAGGAGTTGAAGCTGGACCAAATTCCGTCTGGGCGTTTAAGAAAGAAGGTTATAAAATGTCTGACATTTCATTGAAAGACATTGGCAGATCACTCGCATTCCCGGGATTCCAGAAGGCCATGTTGAAATTCATAGGATTTGGTATCGGGGAATATTATCGATCGATGAACAAAGCTGCTTTCACAAGAGGTTTGCAGAAACTGATCCCGGAAATTCAGAAAGAAGACCTGCTGCCCGGTGATGCCGGTGTACGCGCCCTGGCAGTCGGCAGGAACGGAGAATTAATAGATGATTTTGTTTTTGCCGAGAACGAATGGGCGATCAATGTCCTGAATGCCCCTTCACCTGCTGCTACTGCCTGTTTGTCGATAGGGGAAAGTGTGGCAGAAAAAGCACTCAAAAGAATTAATTAATCTGTAAAATAAAACTACATTACTATGAAGATCAGGATGCTTGTACTTATCGCTGCGATGTTGCTGTTTTTCAAACCGCTAACCAGGGCCCAGGATGTATATCCCATAACGGCCTGGGAATTCCTGTTCCAGTTTGCGGATATTGAGAAAGCCAGTACGGATGTTAATAACAGATTGAGATTTACCATTGTTATCAATTTTGGTCAATACTGGCATGTGGATTTCAATAACACGATCGGGATGTATTCC
>DAOUVF010000257.1 GCA_030667765.1 Bacteroides sp. | reverse complement strand
TCGAACCATCCGGACCCATTACCACGCTAACGGTTAATCCAGCCATTGACCGGGGCAGGGATGGAAAATATTACCTGATTGTCAAAGGAGACAAGCCCAATGAAACCCGGTTTATACGGAATCAGGCCATAGCCGTTTCCGATTCCCCGGCAGGCCCTTTTGAAATGCAATCCAAACCGGTCATCGATTATCTCGACACTGAAGATATGTCCCTCTGGTATGATGCTGACAGAGAACACTTTTACGGTGTATTTCATGCCCATTCCTTTATCGGGATGGTCAGTTCACGCGATGGCATCAACTGGGAAAAAGCAACAGAATATGTATTAACGCCAAAAGAATTAAAGATGCAGGACGGGAGCGTGCTCATGCCTGACCGCCTGGAACGTCCGTTTATTTACGGTGAGGAGGGGGAACCCAGGGTACTCAGCCTGGCCGTAAAAAAAGGTGATGAATCCTATTGCATTTTCATTCCCATCGAGGAACATCCAACGCCGAGACCGAATGCACGGCAACTGGCCTGGCAGGAAGCCGAACTGGGTGTTGTCTTTCATTATGACCTGCATGTATTCGATGGCGTCAAGTATGGCCAGGGCAATAACCGGATTACACCTGTAAGGGATTATCAAATATTCAATCCGGCGAATCTAAACACCGACCAATGGATAGAGGCAGCCAAAGATGCGGGGGCGAAATTTGCCATCCTCACAGCTACCCATGAGACCGGTTTTGCCCTCTTCCAGTCCGATATAAATCCATACTGCCTCAAAGCAGTTAAATGGCAGGAAGGAAAGGGAGACATTGTCCGTGATTTTGTGAATTCATGCCGGAAATACAACATAAAACCCGGCATCTACCTGGGTATCCGGTGGAATTCTTTTTTTGGGGTTCATAATTTTCAGGTAAATGGAGAAGGTGAATTCCGCGACAATCGCCAAAAATACTATAAGCGGATGGTTGAAGGGATGGTGGAGGAGATATGCACCCGGTACGGAGAATTGTTTGAGATATGGTTTGACGGGGGTGCCAGCCATCCCGACAAGGGAGCACCGGATGTTTTGCCCATTGTTCAGAGATACCAGCCCAACTGCCTGTTCTATCATAACGAACAGCTGGCCGAAGCCAGATGGGGCGGCTCGGAATCAGGAACGGTGGGGTACCCTTGCTGGGCCACGGTTCCTGGTCCTACTTCACATTTTGGTGAACTTCCCCGGAACAGGCTGGAATTTTTGAGTCATGGCGATCCGGACGGGAGATACTGGATGCCTGCCATGTCGGATGCGCCTTTGCGTGGAGAAAATGGCCGGCACGAATGGTTCTGGGAACCGGGAGATGAAGAAAATCTGGAGCCCCTAGAAGACCTGATGGAAATGTATTACCAGTCGGTCGGGCGTAATTCAACGCTTATCATGGGACTTACACCTGATCCCGATGGACTGATGCCAGAACCCGATGTGAAAAGATTGAAAGAATGGGGTGATGAAATCCGGCGCCGTTTTTCCATACCAATCGCTTCCACCTCGGGCTCAGCGGAAAAAATAACGCTAAACCTGAAGGAAAAGCACAAAATCAACCATGTGCTCATTCAGGAGGAGATTAAATTTGGTGAATCAGTGAGAAAGTACATGGTGGAAGCCAGGGTAGGGGAGGACTGGGTGAAGCTTTGTGAAGGAGAATCTATCGGGCATAAAAGGATACAGTATTTTGATGATGTTGAATGCACGAAAATCCGGCTAAGGGTACAACAATCAATAGCAGAGCCACAGGTAAAGAATCTTGCAGTGTATTATGTTAAATAAAGTCAATTATGAAACCAGCACCCATTCCATGGGAGGAAAGACCTCCCGGAGTATCTTCACCGGTGTGGAGATATTCAAAAAATCCGATCATCGAACCCGGAGACCATCCCGGACGAAACAGCATTTTTAACAGTGCTACCGCAGCCTTTGATGGAGGGTTCGCAGGTATTTTCCGTTGTGACAACAGGGCAGTTCAAATGAATATCTATGCAGGATTCAGTAAGGATGGGATGAACTGGGAAATCGAAGACGAGCCAATAAAATTTGAAGGAGGAAATACGAATAACCTCCATTCAGACTACAAATATGATCCGAGGCTTGTATTTATTGAGGACAGGTACTGGATCACCTGGTGCAACGGTTATCATGGCCCGACTATCGGAATCGCATATACACATGACTTTAAACGGTACTACCAATGTGAAAATGCATTTCTTCCGTTTAACAGGAACGGTGTCCTGTTCCCTCAAAAAATTGGCGGCAGGTATGCCATGCTGAGCAGACCCAGTGATAACGGGCACACTCCGTTCGGCGATATTTTTCTGAGTTACAGTCCCGATATGAAATACTGGGGTGAACACCGGCTTGTCATGAAAGTTACTCCTTTTGAGATAAGCGGCTGGCAGAGCACAAAAATCGGAGCGGGACCGGTACCTGTTTTAACCAATGAGGGCTGGCTGCTCTTTTATCATGGTGTGATAAACACATGCAATGGTTTCAGGTATGCCATGGGTGCCGCTTTGCTTGATCCTGATGAACCTGAAAAGGTTATCTGCCGGTCGAAACCATATCTTCTGGCCCCCAGTGAGACATATGAGAGGGTGGGGGATGTTCCCAATGTAATTTTTCCCTGCGCCGCCCTGGAGGAAGATGATAAGATCGTGATCTACTACGGAGCCGCAGATACCGTTGTGGCAATTGCATTCGGATATATTTCCGGGATCATTGACTTTCTGAAAAATAATTCATTATGATCTACCCCTATAAAAAGATTGACAGATGAAACAACTTATCTGCTTACTGTTATTTGCTGTATTAATATCTTCATGTGACTCATTCGATGATTTTGATCCGGTCCAATATGTCGATCCCCAGATCGGGTCAGTCCACGGAAGATGGTTTTTCTATACGCCTGCCGCAAGGCCGTTCGGGATGGCTAAGCTCGCTCCTCATACAAATGCCTATGGCAGTATTGGAAGCTGGCTGCCATGTGGATATGACGACAGGCACGGTTCCATTGAAGGGTTTGGGCATTTTCATGAGTTTCAGGTTGGGGGACTGGTCATTATGCCGGCTACCGGTCAACTTAAAACGGTGCCGGGATCACTCGAGGACCCTGATTCAGGCTACAGGTCGAGATTTTCCAAAGCCGATGAGTTTGCTGTGCCCGGTTACTATTCTGTAGTGCTTTCAGACTATGACATCAGGACTGAACTAACAGCCTCAGACCGGGCCGGATATCACAGGCATACTTTTCCCGAGTCAGAGAGCTCACACATAATCATTGACATTGGCCATAAACAGGGAGAAAGCAGTGACGTCACCGAAGCTTATTTAAAGAAAACCGGTGAAAGGGAACTGGAGGGATATATCATAACCAATCCTGAATACATCAAATTTTGTGATCCGGGCAACAGGGTAAAGATGTATTTCGTAATCCAGTTGAGCAAGACCCCGGATGCATGGGGATCATTTATTGATGGATTCGTGAAGGACGGAGATTCAGAAACAAAGGGTACAGGTAATGGAATGTACCTTACCTTTTCAACCAGTGAGGGAGAAAAGATTGAGATCCAGGCAGGCCTGTCCTATACAAGCATTGAAAATGCCCGTTTAAATCTTGTAAGCGAATTATCCGGTAAGGATTTCGATGAAATCAGGAAAAATGCCCATGACAGGTGGAAGGAGATGCTTTCCGTAATAAAGGTGGAAGGAGGAAGGGAACAGGACAGGCTGAAATTCTATACCGGCCTTTATCATGCCCTGCTTGGGAGGGGACTGGCAAGCGATATTAATGGACAATATCCCCGTAATGATGGGTCTGCCGGACAGATCCCCCTTGATGAGGACGGGATCCCGGAGTATCATCATTATAATACCGATGGCATATGGGGAGGATTCTGGAATTTGGGACAGCTATGGGCACTGGCATATCCCGGCTACCTCAGCGAATATATGCAATCCAATCTTGATTTCAGTGATGAAACCGGATGGCTGCATGATGGTGTTGCTGCCGGTGCCTATTCGAATGGTGTTCAGACCAATTTTAACGGCTTGATGCTCGCGGCAACCTATAATTGTGGAATCAGGGATTTTGATATTGAAAAATCATATGCTGCTGCATTCAAGAATGAGACAGGGTACAGGGGACGGGATTTTGGCTCAGGGAAATACGACCTGCATTATTTTGTAAACAATGGCTATATCCCTTCCTACGACACCACGATATCCAACGGATGGGTATTCAATTTTGGAACTTCCCATACACTTGAATTTTGTTTCAGTTCATTTGCCGTGGCAGAATTTGCAAAATCTCTCGGAAAGGAAGATGATTACCAGCAACTGATCACCCAGGCAAATGCATATAAATTATTGTTCGACGAGGAAACAAGGTACATCCGCCCCAGGTATCCTGACGGAAGCTTCATTGAAAACTTCGATCCAATGGAGCCATGGAGGGGATTCCAGGAAGGAAATGCTTTTCAGTATACCTGGTATGTTCCCCATGATCCTGCCGGAATAATTGGACTGGTCGGTGTAGATCTTTTTAATGAACGCCTTGAAATGATGTTTTCGGAGGCACGAAAAAGCCTGTTCGGAGGAGGTAAGGAAATTGATAGTTTCTCCGGGCTGGAGAAACTATACAACCATGGAAATCAGCCCTGTCTGCATAATGCCTGGTTGTTTAATTACTCTGGTAAGCCCTGGCTGACTCAGAAATGGACCCGCATGATCTGTGATGAGTTTTATGGTACGGAGCCCCTGCATGGTTACGGTTTCGGGCAGGATGAAGACCAGGGACAACTGGGTGCATGGTTTGTTATGGCAGGTATGGGACTATTTGACGTATCGGGACATGCCTT
>DAOUVF010000072.1 GCA_030667765.1 Bacteroides sp. | reverse complement strand
CTGTCACATCAATAGGAAATTAAAATAAAAGATGGAAACACATAAAGGTGATAACCCAAATAAATACGGGAGTTCTGCTCCCAACCTGGTCAATCGCCAGACAAACGCAAAAGATACAGTGATCAATGTTAATGGGATAGAGATAGGTGGTGAAGAAATCGTAATAATTGCCGGTCCCTGTGCCGTTGAGAACATGGAACAGATACTGGAAACTGCCAGAGCTGTATATTCCGGAGGTGCAAATATATTACGGGGCGGAGCCTATAAACCCAGAACTTCCCCTTATAGTTTTCAGGGTCTCGGGGAAGAGGGACTCAGGTACCTCAGTCAGGCCAGGAAAGAAACCGGCTTGCCTGTTGTTACAGAAGTCATGGATACGCGCGAGATGGAATTGGTTTGTAAATATGCAGATATCATACAGATAGGTTCCCGGAGCATGCATAATTTCCCCCTGCTAAAAGAAGCAGGTAAATGCAGGAAACCTGTATTATTCAAACGTGGCTTAATGGCTACCATTGATGAGTATCTTCATGCTGCAGAGTATATCCTTAGCGAAGGAAACCGGGAGATTATATTGTGTGAAAGAGGTATACGTACATTTGAGACCTCAACCAGGAATACACTTGACCTGAGTGCTGTGCCTGTCTTAAAACGGCAAACCCATCTTCCTGTAATTGTAGATCCCAGTCATGGAACCGGGCACAGCTGGTTAGTGCCGGCCATGGCCAAAGCTGCAATTGCCGCCGGAGCAGATGGCATTATGGTGGAAGTTCACAACAAACCCCTGGAAGCCTTAAGCGATGGCCAGCAGTCCCTTTATCCTGAAGAGTTTGTGCAGCTGGTAAAGGATCTCGATAAAATTTCACAGGCAATGGGACGGAGATTATTTCTCCATAAATCACTCTTGGCATAAGCGCTCTTGTGATATTCAATAATTAATAATGCGATTCAAATCATTATCCCTGGTTTGCATCCTGATAGTGATTGCTGGCAGACCGGCCATCACCGGAGCTCAAACTTTGAATCATAATAAAAAACAGGATAATACCGTAAAGATCGGACTTTTAATTCCTGATAAGGAGGCTCTGGCAGCAAAACACGGTGCAGAATTAGCCATCCGGAAGGCAAACGAGGCAGGAGGTAAATGGACCTATCAACTGGTTGTCCGTTCAACAGAAGGCCCATGGGGAGCTGGTTCCAAGGAATCTGTAAGCATGGTGTTTGAAGATGAGGTAGTAGCCATCATGGGCTCCCTGGATGGTCGGAATGCACACCTTGCAGAACAGGTGGCTACGAAAACCAGGATTGCCTTTTTATCTTCATGGGCAACCGACATGACCCTGTCCCAGGCCTTCGTCCCCTGGTATTTTCGATGCATACCAAATGACCATCAACAGGCGACTTCTCTGGTTCAGGAAATCTATCATAAAAGAAAGATCAATAATGTGGCAACCATTGCCACGGAAGCTTACGACTCCAGGCATGCTGCCAGTACCTTTGTCAAAGTTGCCAGTTCCCTGAACATTGCGGCGCCCAGACAGTTTATTTATGGTCCGTCCGGCATGGATCTCCCCGAGATCCTGACAGCTGTTGAGAAACATGGTACTGGAGCCATTGTTTTATTTGGAGACCCGGAATTTGCTTCGGAAATAATACCTCTGTTAAAACAACGAGGCATGAATCAAAGGATTTTTGGTACATTAGCAGTTGCGGATGGGCAAAAGGCAAGTAGCCCCGACTGGAATACCATGGAGGGCATTATACTGGTGTCTCCCGGCCACTGGTTCACAGCAGAGGGAAAGGCTTTTCAAAAAGAGTTTTATAAAACTTTTGGATACCAGCCAGGCGCAGCGGCGGCATATGCATACGATGGCATCAATGTGATCATCGGGGTTATAAAAAGGGCAGGTACGGATCGTGACAGGATTATTGAGGCATTTGTTGAGACAAATCATAAATCCGGCATTACGGGTGATATACAATTTGATGTAAATGGTAACCGTTCTGGCTGCGCCAGCCTGATGACCATAAGGAAGGGAAATCCATATATATTGGCAGAGGATTAAATTAATAATATGTCTTTCACAATGAAATTCAAATACGGCTTATTAATGCTGTGGGTTATTGCCCTACTCCTGTCCGGGTGCCATCAGAAGAACAGGAAGCAGGTATCTGACCCGGGAGAACTGATCAGCATAAAAACACTTGGATTGGCTTATCTTGAAGAAAACCAGCTGGAAGAAGCTGAGGCTGAGTTTTTGAAACTTGTGGACCTTGATCCAACCGAGGTCCTGGGTTACGCAAATCTGGGAGTTGTTTATCTAAGGAAGGGTGAATACCAGGAAGCTGAAGAATGGCTGCAAAAAGCCATTAAAATAGATCCAAAGGATCCGGATATCAGACTAATTATGGCAAAGGTCTATGAAATGAGCAACCTTACCGAAAAATCGATTAATGAACTTGAGCAGGCCATCCGGTATTCTCCCGGCCATGTTAAGTCACTGTATCAACTCACGGAATTATATGCATCGTTATCGGACGATGAATCACTTGAAAATCGTTATAAATATACAGATGCACTGGTCAGGGTTGCTCCTGGCAATATTGTCCCACGCCTTAATTTGGTTGAAATCCTGATACTCGAAGCCCAAACTGACAAGGCTCTTGAACAGATGGAAGAGCTGCATCAAATTTTCCCTGAATTTCCAAAAGAGGCCATTGAATATTATAATAAGACCATCGCTGCTTTGCAGGTTCAGTATCTTGATAATGCGGCTGTTTCGTTCATGATCTTCCATAACTACTTAAAGGTAACTGCTCCTTACCAGGCAGGTATTCTGGATTTAAAAGGACCAGGAGGATCCTTAATTGGTTTCCCGGTAATTACATTCGATCAGAAACAGGGCACTACCCAATTCATGGATTGGAAGGCCGTGCTGGAAGCCATAAAATTCACCGATATTACATCATCCGCAGGATTGGATATCCTTGATGCCAGTCCGGGCAACACACATATCACAGCATGTGATTACGACGGAGATGGAAATTTAGATTTATACACAGGCCTCTTCGACCGGCAATCCGGATCCTACAGACATTATTTACTCAGAAATGAACTTGGTAATTTCAGGGATGTATCAGATGAGGCAGGTATTCTGCACCAGGGGGTGGAATCCTCAGCTAAATTCGGCGATTATAACAATGATGGATTCCCGGACCTATATATTTTGAAAGAGGGATCAAATATTTTATACAAAAACACGGGAGAAGGAACATTTGTTGATGCAACCCTGACCGCAAAAGTTGGGGACCGATCAGAAGGAAATATGCCCCTTTTTCTTGATTTTGACCACGATGGAGATCTCGATATATTTATTGCCAAACCGGGTTCAAACTTACTGTATCGAAACAATGCTGACGGAACTTTCCTTGAGCAGGCAGACAAATCAAATTTATCAGGCGGATGGGTAAACAGCACCGATGCAGCATTTGGGGATTTCGATGAAGACGGGGATATAGATCTTTTTGTAGTTAACAGCGATGGTCCGAATACCCTCAATGTCAATCAAAGACAGGGAATTTTCAGGGATATCACCGAGGGTAGCGGCCTTTACACCGAGGCAGGGTCAAGTGCGGTTACTGCCGGGGATTATAACAATGACGGATTCCTGGACCTGTTTGTAACATCGGCGGAGACTGGTAATTGCAGATTGTACCGCAACCTGGGTGATGGCAGCTTTGAGACAGACAACAAATCACCCGAGCTGAATCAGACCCTTGAGAACATTAGCGTGTACGATGCATCTTTCCTCGACTTCGATAACGACGGATTCCTTGATCTCCTCGTCGTTGGCGAACCAGACAAAGAAGGGAACAATGGGGTATCTCTCTATCATAACGACGGTACGGGGAAGTTTTTTATCGTTCCAAATATCCTGCCTGAAGATCTGAGCTCCGGTAGGCTGATCCAGACCATGGATTTCAATGAAGATGGTGATACGGATGTTCTGATTGCCGGAATGGACGGGCGTGTTCGTCTCCTGCGCAATGATGGAGGAAACAATAACCATTACCTGAAGATGAAGCTGGTTGGTCTGAGGACCGGCAGTGCCAAGAATAATTATTATGGAATCGGGGCCAAGGTAGAGATCCGGGCAGGTAACCTGTATCAATCAAAAGTTGTGACCGAACCCGATATTCATTTCGGACTGGGTCCCCGTTCAAAAGCTGATGTAATCCGCATTTTATGGACCAATGGAGTGCCTCAGAATATATTCTTTCCCGAGACAGACCAGGACCTGGTAGAAGAGCAGATCCTTAAGGGATCATGCCCCTTTCTTTATACATGGAATGGAGAGGAATATGTCTTCATGAAAGATATCATGTGGAGAAGTGCCCTCGGCATGCCCCTCGGTATCATGGGTGAAACCAAAGAATTTGCAAGTCCGGATGCTTCGGTTGACTATATTAAAATCCCGGGAGAATCATTAAAGCCAAAGAATGGCAAATATGCTGTTCAGGTCACCGGTGAATTATGGGAAACCATATACTTTGATAAGGTTTCCCTTATTGCAATCGATCATCACGATTCGGTTGAGGTTTTTGTCGATGAACGGCTGTTACCTCCTCCTGATCCTGGTTATAAGGTTTACCAGGTCAGGGAAAAACAGATTCCGGTGTCGGCAAGTGATATCAATGGTATGGATCTTCTTCCGCTTATTGCAGAAAAAGACGACAGGTATGTATCAAATCTTAAACCCGGCAGGTATCAGGGATTAACTGAAATGACAGAGCTGACGCTGGACCTGGGTGAGATCGATCATTCGAAAGATCTTATCCTTTTTCTTAATGGCTGGATCTTTCCTACTGACGCCAGCATCAATGCATCTATTTCTCAGTCCCACGCGGTAAAAGTAATTCCACCATACATTCAGGCGATAAACAAGAGGGGTGAATGGGAAACCATCATTGAAAACCTTAGCTTCCCGATGGGGAAAGACAAAACCATTGTGGCAGATCTTTCTGGAAAAATCTCCATGTCAGATCCCCGGATACGGATCTGCACGAATATGGAAATTTACTGGGATCATATATTCTATGCCAATGATAATACAGAATTACCCATACAATCCCATAGCTTAACCCCCAGTTCAGCAGACCTGCATTACAGGGGATTCTCACGAACATTCAGGAAAGGGGGCAGGTACGGACCGCATTGGTTTGATTATTCAGAAGTAGTTTCCACCGGCCAGCCATGGAGGGACCTGCTGGGTCATTATACACGCTACGGCGATGTATTGCCCCTGCTCACGGAAGCAGATGACAAATACATTATTAAAAATGCGGGCGATGAGACAAGCATTGAATTTAATGCAGAGGGCTTACCTGCATTACCCGAAGGTTGGACGAGGGACTTTCTCATCCATAGTGTAGGATGGGTGAAAGATGGTGATCTGAATACAGCATCCGGGAAAACGGTCGGACCCCTGCCCTTTCATGGTATGACCCATTATCCCTATGGTCCTGATGAATCCTATCCTACGGACAAAGAGCATAAAGAATACCTGAAAGAATATAACACAAGGGAAGTTACCACAGAGAATTTTCGTGGAGCAGTCCTCAAAGCTGATGCGACACAAAAGAAGAATGGCGATGAGAACTAAGATAAAACGGCGTAATTTCATTGTACAGATCACAGCCTTTTCGCTTGGAAGTATGACGCTGGAAGCATGTTTTAACGAGGGAAAAGGAAAAAACAGCAGAACGGTTGAAGGATCCCTTGAATCAGGTTCTGAAAACGCCATCTCGAGAAACCGTGAAATGCCGAGGGACCTTGTCAATGATTTGCTCGATCAAAAAGTGAACCACTATATGCAAATCTCAAATAACTGTGCTCAAAGCAGTTATTTAGCATTAGCGGAACAATTTGAAATCAAAGGTGACGAGGTTTTAAGAGCATTGACCCCCTTGCCGGGCATTGCAGAGAGAGGGGAAACCTGTGGAGCCATTACGGGACCTCTGATGGTTTTTGGCCTGATCTACGGTCGTGGGAAAAACAAATTGCATGACTGGAATGTCTACAGGGATTCGCTGATTTCCTCAGGTAAATTCTGCAAGCTATTTGAGAAAGAGTTTGGCAGCACCATGTGTCATGATATTCAAAAAGTAAAATTTGGCAGAAGTTTTCAATTGACCAATCCGGAAGATCTGAGAAAATTCCAGGAAGCGGACGCTACTGTTAAATGCAGTTCCGTTGTCCGGATAGCTGTCCGGATAGCCGCTGATATTATATTGAATGACCAGGATGCATCTGATGAAATTTAGCATTCACTCTGTGGATAATCATGCACCATCCAACAATATCAGTCTTATTTATTTGCCTTTTCTGGCATTGTTTCTTATCAACCCATCCCATAAATCATTTGCTCAGAATAGCAGTCCGGTCTTTACAGATGTAACCAAACAGGCCGGGATTGATTTCCGTTATACCTTCGGTGATTATACCTATGAGAATATCCTGGAAAGCAGCGGGTCCGGTATCACCATATTTGACTATAATGATGATGGATTTCCCGACCTGTATATGCTTAACGGGACCTATATTGAAGGCATCTCTGATCCGGCAGGAAAGGTTTTCAAAAATACCCCCAATAAACTTTACAGGAACAACGGTGACGGAACATTTACAGAGCTTGCGGAAGAAGCCGGGGTGGATGACCGGAATTGGGGCATGGCGGCGGGTGCCATAGATTATGATAAGGATGGTGACCAGGACCTGTATGTATTGAATTATGGTCCAAATGTCTTTTATCGCAACAATGGTGACGGAACATTTACGGATATTACTGAATCAACAGGGCTAGTGGGACCAGCCACGTTAAATGGATTTACAAAATGGAGCGTGGGTGTTGCTTTTGGGGATTATAACAGGGATGGCAGATTGGATGCCATGGTGGGTAATTTTCTTGCATTTGACCCTGATTATATTTCAGCTGCCACTCCGGATATGATGCCCCATCCGTCGGAATACATGGGACAGGCATCCATGCTGTACCTGCAACAATCAGATGGACGATTTGTGGATGTTACAAAAGAATACGGATTGTTCTTCCCTGATTCGAAATGTATGGGATTAACCTTGTACGATTATGATAATGACGGTGACCTGGATATTTTTCAGGGCAATGATCACCAGTTAAATTTCCTCTTTAGAAATGATGATCAAAAATACCATGATGTGGCCATAGCCAGCGGCGTTGCTGCCAACAGCCATGGTGTGCCAACAGGTTCGATGCATGGATCGATAGGGGACACGGATGGTGACGGCCGGATTGACCTGCTTGTAACAGATCTCAGGTATGGTGCCTTCTACCGAAATACCGGCAACGGCTTATTTGAAGATGTTACTGAAGAAAATGGTGTTGCCGGTGCATTGGCCGGGAAAGGTGCCTGGGCAGCCGAACTCTTTGACTATGATAACGATGGTGACCTTGATATATTTTCTGCAAACGGAACCGCCGAGGAATTGATTCTACAACCACAACTATTACTCGAAAACGATGGAAAAGGGCATTTTCAGAATGTCGGTCCCAAGTTAAGTGATTATTTTTCTACGAAACGGTCGGGGCGGGCAGCGGCAATCTGGGACTATGATAATGACGGGGATCTGGATATAATTGTGTCTCATATTGATCTTCAGGCAACCCCCACATTGCTGAGAAATGATGGAGGAAATGCCAATCACTGGCTCGGATTGAAACTGGTAGGCAAAGATGGACCTGCTTCAGCCATTGGTGCAAGGGTTACCGTTAAATCAGGCAATATTGAGCAGGTACATATAAACCAGTGGGCAACCAGTTACCTGACTAATCACGATTCCCGGGTCCATATTGGCCTCGGGCAAAATAAATATGTGGATCAGGTTGAAATCATCTGGTCAAACGGGAAAAAAGAAATATATTACAATCCGGCCATCGACCGCTACCTGATAATTATTGAAGGAACAGGCATCCAATAACTAAATCATACACATATCATGAAAGCTCAAACTTATTTTTTCCTCATTGTATTTGTTTCAATTGTCATTGGCTCATGTAAACAACAAAGTGTTGTTGAGGAATACAGTGAAACACTGCTGACATATCCATACTCAGATACCAATTATTTTCCTGTCATTCAGAAAAAGAATGATATTTATCCGTATTCCCGCATTGACGGATTCAGTCATACTGGCGAACCAAGAGAATGGAAAGTAGTAAAACTGGAAAACGAATACATCGAAGTCTATATCCTTCCTGAAGAGGGAGGCAAGGTATGGGGCGCAATTGATAAAACAAGCGGGAAGGAATTTATTTATAAAAATAATGTGGTGAAATACCGGGATCTTGCCATGAGAGGTCCGTGGACTTCAGGAGGGATCGAATTTAACACAGGCGTGATCGGCCATCATCCCGGCGGAGCATCTCCAGTAAATTACAAGGTATTTACAGATGAGGACGGCACAGCTCATTGTGTGGTCGGCGGAATGGATCTTCCATCCCATATGCAATGGCGGGTTGACATATTCCTGCCGGCGAATACCTCTTATTTTGAAACCAGGTCCTCATGGTACAATGCAACTCCTTTTTACCAGCCCTCTTACTATTGGAGCAATGCAACCGTAAAGGCCGCTGAGGATCTGCATTTTTATTTTCCGGGGAACTACTGGCTGGGACATAACGGAATGTCACATCCCTGGCCTGTAGATGAGCAGGGTATTGACCGCTCATGGTTTATAAACAATAAAGACCTTGGTTCCAGTTCCTGCCATATCTTTGGAAGTCTTGACAATTATTATGTTTCCTATTTCCATGATGAAGATTTCGGTTCGGGACACTGGTCTGATATTTATGGAACACCGGGGAAGAAGATATTTCTATGGTCACAAGCCAGGAATGGCGCCATCTGGGAAAATTTACTTACTGATACAAACGGACAATATGTGGAGGTGCAGGCCGGCAGAATGTTCAACCAGAATAGTTTCAGCAGCAGTCGCACACCATTTAAACAAACAGATTTTACCCCCTATTATTCAGACTCCTGGACAGAGCGATGGTTCCCGGTCCGTGGTACGGACGGAGTCACCCGCGTTGCAGAATCAGGAACGATTCACCTGAAGTTTTCAGCATATGGAATGAACCTGTTGTTCTCTCCTGTCAGGGAGATCAATGAAAAAATGATGGTGGCGGTAAATGGCGAAGAAATCTCAAATGACCTGCTTGTCATGAAGCCATCTGAAACATTTAATGAAGAATATGGCGACATCACGGAGAATGACAAAATTGAGGTATACCTTGGGACTGAAAAACTATTTTCCTCAGAAGACAATTTTATTATTGAAAGGCCCAGTAAGGCGAAAGGAGATGCACTGGATGATCTGTTCATACTGGCTGGTGAACTTGAGAAGTTCAGATCATACCAGAGGGCCCTTGAGACATATCTGGAACTGCTTGAAAAAGAACCATTCCATCTCAAAGCTCTGGAGCGGGTGGCAGAACTTTATGCCCGCCGCGGTGAATTTGACAAGGCCCTTGATTATACCAGGAAAGTACTTAAGGTAGATACCTATTCGCCAGGTGCTAATTTCATATATGGTAACCTGCAAAAAATAAAAGGCAATCTTACTGATGCCAAGGACGGATTCAGATGGTCCATGCGTTCCCTGGAATATCACTCTGCTTCATTGCAATTACTTTCCGAGATCAGTCAGATGGAAGGGAACCCGGAATCGGCCCAAAGCCTGGCTGAAAGATCTTTGGCTTATAACAGCCTGAATCTGAATGCATACAAGTCCATCGCAATCGCTATGCGAAAAATGGACAAGCAACAGGATGCAGAAAAAGTATTGGACGATATTCTGGAAATTGATCCCCTGGATCATTTTGCCCTGTTTGAAAGATATCT
>DAOUVF010000453.1 GCA_030667765.1 Bacteroides sp. | reverse complement strand
TGAAAATCCTGTCGATGAAATCTGCATCTATGATATCTCCTTTCTCGAAAATGTAATTAGACTGGGTTTCGATATCTGTCAGATTCTCCAGGTTGCCGGCATAGGTAAGGCCATCCAGATTGATGATCCGGTATTCCGGGTACTTTTGCACAAAAAGCCTGACTACGTGAGAGCCAATGAAACCAGCTCCTCCTGTTATGATGATTGTTTTATCCATTGTTTTCTTGCCTTATGTATTGTTCCCATTTCCAGGCTGACCTGAGGGTTTCTTCCAGGGAGATCGTTGCTTTCCAGCCGAGCTCATTGTTTGCCAGGTTTGTATCAGCATACACCTGCTCAATATCACCTTCACGCCGGTCAACTATCCGGTAGTTAATTTTGACCCCGGTGGTTTTCTCAAAAGTGTTAATAATCTCAAGGACAGACAGCCCTTTTCCTGTTCCAAGGTTAAATGTTTCCAGGGCTGATTTGTTTTTGCCTGCCAGCAGCCGTTCAATGGAAACAACATGGGCCCTGGAAAGATCAACAACATTGATGTAATCCCTGATTGCCGATCCGTCAGGGGTATTGTAATCATCACCGAAAACTTTTAATTCTTCGCGAATGCCAATGGCGGTCTGTGTGATAAAGGGAACCAGGTTCAGCGGGATCCCGATGGGAAGTTCCCCAATCAGGGCAGAAGGATGCGCCCCAATGGGATTGAAATACCTGAGTAAAATGGCTTCAACGGGATCTCCAGCCGATACTACATCCTGGATAATATCTTCGGCAATCTGCTTGGTATTGCCATAAGGTGAGGTGGCCTTTTTAATGGGGGATGTTTCCGTGACTGGCAGTGTGTCCGGTTGTCCATATACTGTGCACGATGATGAAAAAACAAAGTATTTTATGCCATGTTCCTTCATAGCCTCCAGCAGGTTGATCAGGGATAGCAGGTTGTTCTCATAATACATCAGGGGTTTATCCACGGACTCCGGTACTGCTTTGTGTGCGGCGAAATGAATGATGGCCGCTATACCTGGATGGTTCTTAAAGCAGTCCATTACTTTTCCCCTGTCACACAGATCGAACTTCTCAAACATGGGTTTACGCCCGGTGATCATTTCGATCCCTTCCAGCACCTCAATCCTTGAATTGGACAGATCATCGATGATCAGAACCTCATAGCCGGCTTCCATCAGTTCGACAGTCGTATGTGATCCAATAAAACCGGTCCCACCTGTTACAACAACAAGTTTCTTCATCTATTCTATAATAAGTTTAAAGGCTCCAGTAAATAAGTTTATTAATGCGGTCCCTGTATATACCTTTGATGTCCATCAACAGGGCCTTATCCGAGCAAAGAGACACAAAATAGTCTTCATCCAGCTGCACGTATTCGTCATGGTTCACGGCAACCACAATGGCATCATAGGGAGGCTGGAACTTATTTTTCATCTCCAGCTGGTATTCATTGCGTACCTCCTCCGGGGAAGCATGGGGATCTACTATGTCAACTGCAATGCCGTAAGACAGGAACTCGCGAATGACATCCACAACTTTTGAATTCCTGATATCGCTTACATTTTCCTTGAAAGTTATACCCAGGACCAGGACCTTGCAGGATTGGATATCTTTTTGCAATTCAACCAATTTTTTAAGTCCCTGGTTAGCCACATATGATCCCATGCCATCATTGATATCCCTGCCGGAGTTAATAATCCGGGCATGATGACCAAATTTCCCTGATTTATAGGTTAGGTAATACGGATCCACTCCAATGCAATGCCCGCCGACCAGGCCCGGGTAAAAGTTCAGGAAATTCCACTTGGTACCGGCCGCTTCGAGGACTTCAAATGTATTGATATCCATCTTCCTGAAAATCATGGATAGCTCATTCATGAATGCTATGTTGATGTCCCGCTGGGCATTTTCAATGATTTTGGCAGCTTCTGCCACCTTGATAGAACTGGCCCTGTGTACGCCGGCCGTGATGATCAGTTCATACAGGTTGGCAATAACCTTCGCGGATAACTCATCACAGCCCGATGTCACCTTTGTAATGCTGGTAAGGGTATGTACCTGGTCCCCCGGATTGATCCTCTCCGGTGAAAATCCAACCTTGAAATGTTTTTTATATGTAAGCCCTGATCTCTGTTCAAGTATGGGTACACAGTCTTCTTCAGTACAGCCGGGATATACCGTTGATTCAAATACTACATAATCACCTTCTGAAAGATGATCACCCACGGTTTTACATGCATTGAGCAAGGGACCCAGGTCCGGTTGCTTGTGATCGTCGATGGGTGTAGGTACAGCCACAATATAAAAACTGGCTGCTGCCAGGTCGTCCGGATCTGTGGTAAAAGTAATATCACAACCTTTAAAAGATTCGGAGGAAATCTCATTGCTGGGATCTATCCCTTTTTTCATCAACTTTACCCGGTCTGGTTTGATGTCAAAACCTATCACCTTCATTTTTCTCGCCAACTCCAGTGCAATGGGTAATCCAACGTAACCCAATCCGATTACCGCCAGTTTTTTATTGCCTTCCAATAAAGATGCAATCATATTCAATCGTTTACATGGTTTATTTACAAAGCGGGTGAAAGTCACCTTTACAGCCTACAGGTTCTGCATTCCTGATGGTATAGACTACTTCTATTGATTTTTTTGATTCTTCCAGGGCAAATCCGTTCCCGGCAAGGATTTCCTGGTAAGTATTGGTATGCAGATCGGTAAAACCGTGACTGAATTCAATTTCTTCATCATCAATTGTAATGCTTCTGAAGGTGCGCTGTCCCTTTTTTTTCACTGCGGCCGGAAGATCATTGGCATCGATGCT